>CAILQO010000600.1 GCA_903836285.1 uncultured Chloroflexota bacterium | reverse complement strand
TCATCTGGCCCCCTTCTGCACGTCGCCCGACGATGCGCCTCGCCCCTCCACCTCGTCCGCTTCACCCGCTAGGCGCCACCACAGGCGTCGCGCCTCGTCAGGCGTCGCCCACCCGCGGTCGGTCGCGGTTGCAATGGCCACGGTCGCCTGCGCCAATGACGCCGCGCGGGCCTCCTTCTGGTCGGCCACCGGCTCATCGAACGTGACGACGAATCGGCGATCCGCACGGGCGGAGAGGCGCCCCGCAGCGACTTGGGCGTCGAGGGCGCGGTCAACCAGGCGGGCAAGCACGCGGCGCAGGAACTCCTGACGCCTCCCGAACCGCTTGATCGCGGGCAGGCCCATCTCCGCGGCGGTCGCCCGGTTGGCGTTGCCGCCTTCTGAGAGGTAATGCTCTGGCACGCCCGCGCCGGTCGCGATCATCAGGCGCAGGGCACGGCCGTCGTCGCGGACGTCGTCGGCACCGATGTTCGGTTGCACGGCGCGCCACGACTCCACCTCGTTGTGGAACAAGATGCTCCCCGGCTCGGGTGGGTACGCCTCGTACTCGCGACGCAGGCGTTCGAGGTCCTCGCGACGCCCGCCGTTGATCGTGACGTCGTAGAGGAAGGCGCCTTTGCTTCGGTTGATGCGCACCCGATCGAGCAGCCACTCCTTGTAGCGAATGAGCCACGGCAAGATCGGCGCGAGGTCGGACCGGCCCCGGCGCGCGTTGCTCACCCGGTTGATAGCGAAGTGGTCGACCTCGGTCGCGGGGATCCACGTGCCCTCAAGGCTGATGGTCCCCGCCGGCCCGGGCGGCTTCCAGAGGTACCGCAACGGTCGCTCGATATCTTCCGGGTCGGTCTCGATGGCCTCCACATGCAGGGGGTCGAGTTGCCGGACGACGACGCGACCGGTCGCCGGGTCGGTGAAGGCGCGGATGAACTGCTCGCCGAACAGGGCCAACTCGGTCTGGATGGCGTAGACGCGCAGGTCGAGGCGGTTTGATGGGTCGTGCCAGAAGCGATCGATTGCGCGTTGGACGCGCGCATCGGTGGCCGTGGCGCGGACGCCGCCGCCGAGGACGAAGTTGGTCGATTGCTCGATGACCGCGTAGGCGAGCGGGTTGGTGCAGTACGCCTCGTAGGCGTCGAGGAGGAGTTGGCGCGCGGCCGATGGGTTGGCGTCGCGATCGGAGCCGGGCAGGCTGGCGGCGCGTCGCCACCCCCAGTCGTCCTCGGGGATCGTGTCGGCCGTCTCGCGGGCGCGCACCCACACGTGAGCCCCGCCGTGGTCATGCGCATCGTCGCCGGGCGGTCGCGCCGGTGCATCGGGTGGAATCGCCACGTGGCAGCCTCCGTGCCGGTGGCGACGCAACGCGCACCCCGGCTACCCGTGACACTGCCCGTGAGCGGGCGCCGCGTGACGGTGGCGGCCGAAACGTGTCGGGCTAGACCTCCTCGCCGCTCATGACCCGCGCCACGAACCCATCGGGGTCCGCTTCAAACTCCCGTAGTAGCGATTCCCAGTACTCGGCGTAACCGGCCCAACTACCGGCGATGCCCTT
>CAILQO010000599.1 GCA_903836285.1 uncultured Chloroflexota bacterium | reverse complement strand
GCCGTTCGATCGGTGACCGCTGGACCCGGTGGCGGTGGTGGTGGCGGTGGCGGTGGTGGTGGGCCGATGGGTGGCGGGCCTCCTGGCTGATCCGGGCGACGCGCCGCGCTTTGGGCCGAACACGTCTGGCCCCGAAAGGGCACTGCTTTGACCGCGATCGAAGCTTCATCTGAAACAGCTCCGGTGGGGCTCGACCACTCCGCGCGGGTTGTCATCCGAGCGGAGGGGCTTACCAAGACGTACCGGATGGGTGACGTCGACGTGCGCGCACTGAGGGACGCCACGTTCGACGTGCGTGAGGGCGAGATGGTCGCCATCATGGGTCAGAGCGGGTCGGGCAAGTCGACCCTCATGAACATCCTTGGGTGCCTTGACCAGCCGACCGCGGGCGAGTACTGGCTTGACGGTACGGCGACGAGCGCATTGAGCGATGACGAGTTGGCCGCGATCCGGAACAAGCGCATCGGGTTCGTCTTCCAGCAGTTCAACCTGCTTGCCCGCACGACTGCGGTTGAGCAAGTTGAGCTGCCCTTGCTCTACGCCGGCGCACCGAACCGGCGCAAGCGCGCCCTCGAAGCGCTTGAACGCGTGCAGCTCGCAGACCGTTGGCACCACCGACCGACCGAACTGTCAGGCGGGCAACAGCAGCGGGTCGCGATTGCGAGGGCCTTGGTCAACAACCCGGCGATCATCCTCGCAGACGAACCGACTGGTGCACTCGACACCCGCACCTCGGAAGAGGTGATGGCGATCTTTCAGGGACTGAACCGTGAAGGGATCACGGTGATCTTCGTGACCCACGAGGCGGACATCGCTGAGCACACGCGGCGCAATCTGCGCCTGAGCGACGGGCTGATCGTGAGCGACCAACCCGTGCCGCTAGAGCGCCGTCGCACCGCTCGCCAAATCTCCGAGGCGCCGGTCGCCGCGGGCTGACCCATGCCTTGCTGGGAGCACCACCATGAACTTCCTTGAGAGCGTGAGGCTGGCACTACGGGCGCTCGGCGCGAACAAACTTCGTGCCGCCCTGACGATGCTCGGCGTCATCATCGGCGTTGCCGCCGTCATCGCGCTCATGTCGATTGGCCGGGGCATCCAGGCCAGCATCCAGGGGTCCATTCAGGCGCTTGGCTCCAACCTGCTATTTGTCAGCCCCGGCGCCCAGACCTCCGGTAACGTGCGCTCGCAGTCCGGCACGGCGCCGTCGCTCACCTACGAGGACGCTCTCGCCATCGTTGAGTCGGGTCGCGTTCCGCAAGCCGTGGCGGTCGCCCCCGAGTCCGGTGGATTTGCGCAGATCGTGGCGGGCGGACAGAACGTCAACGTGCGCGTAACGGGAGTCACTCCTGACTACGAACAAGTCCGCAACTACCGGGCGGCCGAGGGTCAGTTCATCACACGCGACAACCTGGACTCCCGGGCACTTGTTGCCGTCATCGGATCGAGTACCAAGAACAACCTCTTCGGCGACGGTGATGCCATCGGGCAGACGATCCGCGTGAACCAGCAGAACGTGTCGGCCAACTTGCGCGTCGTCGGCGTCCTTGAGCCGAAGGGATCAGGGTTCGGTGGTAGCCAGGACGACACCGTGCTCGTGCCCATCACCACCCAGTTCACCCGACTGAGCCGGAACCGTACGTCGCGTGGGGGCTTCACCGTCTCGACCGTTAACGTCCAGTTGGTTGACGAGAAGACCACGACGTCGGACGCGGCCGTACAGGCGATCGGGGAGTTGCTGCGCGAGAGACACCGCGTCGCGCAGGACGACTTCACGATCCGGAGTCAACAAGACCTGCTGAACACAGTCACCCAGATCACCGGAGCCATCACCCTCTTCCTCGGTGCGGTCGCGGGCATCTCGCTCCTCGTCGGCGGGATCGGGATCATGAACATCATGCTTGTGAGCGTGACGGAACGGACGCGCGAGATTGGCATCCGCAAGGCGATCGGGGCGAAACGTCGCGACATCCTGACGCAGTTCCTGATCGAATCGATCGTTGTGAGCGTGTTCGGCGGTGGAATCGGGATCGCACTTGGGGCGGGTGGGGCGAAGCTTCTTGATGGGATTTCGCTCGGGTCGAGCGCGACCAAGCTCACGACGGTTGTTGGAGTCGATGCAGTCCTCCTTGCATTTGGGGTGTCCGCGGCGATCGGACTGTTCTTCGGGGTGTATCCGGCGGTGCGGGCATCGCAGCTCAATCCGATCGAGGCACTCAGGTACGAGTAGCCACTGATGGGCGATCGCTGCTGAGTTCGGGCGGCTGGTCCCGCCCGGGATGGGAACGTGACGGATGGCGGGTTTCTTCAAGTGGCTGCTGGCGGTTGCCGCATTGGTCGGTGCGACCTCCGGTGCCGCGTTCGGGGCAGGGCGCGCGTACGAGTCCCGTCAGGCAACGCCCATATCCGCCACGCCTGTTGGCGCGTCAGGTGCACCGGCACGTTCGCAACTAGCATTGAACACCTCAGGGCCGATGCCCGGCATGGGCCGACCGACGGCCGGAACCGTGTCGAAAATCGACGGCCAGACATTGACGGTCACCACACTTGACAACCAAACGGTCACGGTCACCGTCCCAGCTGACGCGCCGATTACTCGCCAAGCCACGGTCGCACTTGGCGACGTGGCGGTGGGTCAGCGGGTGTCAGTCGTTCCGCAAGGGACCCCCACGACGAGCGGCGCGATTGTCGCGCAGTCGGTGGCCGTGATGCCTGACGGCCCTTCGGGCGGACGCGCCGGAAATCAAGGTGGCCAAGGGGGCGGTGCCCAAGGCGGTCAGGGCGCCGGTGGGCAGGGCCGGGGACCCGGTGGCAACGGGCAGCCCACGCCGACGCCATCATCCCGCTAGTGTTGGGGCGGACCACGGCAGTACCAGCGGGGTAGGCTTTCGCGTGCGAGACCACCTAGCGACGAGCCCGATGCCGCCGAGCGAGGCGACTGGTGCGCTCGCAAGTGTTGGGCGCGGGCAGTCAAGGACTTTCTGGCGTGTCGTGGCGGCCGAGGCGCGCCATGTACTGCTCGTTCTGGTTTGGGTGGTTGTGCTTAGTCGCGCGTTTGGCACGTTTGTGGTCGAGGGCGCCAGCATGGAACCGACGCTCAGCAACCGCGCGCTGTTGATCGTAGATACCGTGTTCACCTCGCTTCGCCCCTTCCATCGGGGGGACGTGGTGGTCTTCCGGTTTCCGCGGAACCCTTCGGTCGAGTATGTCAAGCGGGTGATCGCACTGCCAGGCGAGACGGTGATGGTTGCCCACGGGTACGTTTTCGTGAATGGAAGCCCACTGGCAGAACCCTATCTCCGTGAACCCGTGCGCTACTTCTGGGGGCCAGCCACGGTGCCGAGCGGCAGCGTCTTCGTGCTCGGGGACAACCGCAACAGCAGCAGCGATAGTCACGTGTGGGGCCCGCTCCCCATTGACTTCGTCGTCGGGCGTGCGTGGCTGACCCTCCGGCCCTTCTCATTGATCGCGCATGGGTCGGTCACCGTGCCGACGCCGGTGTAGCGGTCGACCGCGCGGAAGCACCGGCGGGCGTACCGGAATGGATTCATTTCACCCCGCCCAAGGGCGCGTGAAGGGCGGGACCGCCATCGCTCCCGGACCCGAACCGGAGATGATGCGGGGGACGCGACCGCTGACGGCACTCGCGGCGACCCGGATGCGCTCGACTGCCTCGGCTGCCCAATCCGTCAGCGTGCCGTCGTCGTTCGCGTCGGCGAGGACGGCGACGGTGCCACCGCTCCCGCCACCGGTGATCTTGGCGCCGTGGAGCCCTTGTGCCGGGCCTGCAGCTCGGACGAGCTCGACGATGCGATCCGTCTCTGGTGCCCCAAGGCCGCAGTTCCGGGAGTAGCTGCGATGTGCGCCGAACATCTGCCTGCCGGCGCTTGCAAGTGCGTTCGCACGGGCGGTGGCCGACGTCGTGGACGCCACCAACAGGGCGTGACGAAAGCGCGTCACCCGCCCCTGCTCGGTGACCGGGTGAGTCGTAGCTCCCCGCACTGGGTACTCGATCGCCGGGTCAATCACGGTAGCGGGGTCATGGTGATCGCCGTACTGTTCAAGGAAGTCCTTCCCGCGCATCCGGCGAGGCAGGCGCGTCGCGACCGCGGCGAACGCGCGCGGTGAGAGGTTGCAGAGGTGACCGCCCGGGACATCGACCGCGCCGCCAGATGCCCCGCGGCGCAGGATCTCACGACCCATGAAGGCGGCGGCGCGCACCCTCGGGTATCGCTCGCCGCCGACCGCGTGCTTGACGCCACTGTCGAGTCCGAGGATGGCGACACGTGCAGGCACCGAGACATGTCCGAGCAGGTCGTGCGGTTGGCACCGGAGCTCGAGGAGGCGGCCTGCCTCGCCGAGGGCGCACGTGACTTGATCCATGATCCCGCACGGCGCACCCGCGACCCGCTGCTCGACCATCTGGCAGAGTGCGGCCAGCTGCAACCCGTCGAGCGAGATTCCGGCGATGGCGCACAGCGCACGCATCGAGGCGACCTCAAGTGCGGCCGACGACGCCACCCCGGCGCCGAGAGGCACTCCCCCGTCAATGGCGACATCCGCGCCGGGCAGATCGCTGGCAATCCCTTCGGTGAACAAGACGTGCCACGCGCCGACCACGTACGCCGCCCACCGTGATGCCATGCCAATCCGTTCGCGCAGACGTGACGCCGGCGCGCGAGTCGCATCTACCGGGATCTCGAAGGTTGCACCGTCCAGGTCACCCGCCTCCGGACCGACCGTCGTGACTCGGATGTGGCCATCGTCGCGACGGTGCATCGCGACGACCGTGCGCTGGCCGATGGTCGCCTCAAGAACGGTTGCACCGGAGTAATCGGCGATCCCACCGATGACGTCGAGGCGTCCGGGGGCGGTAGCAAACGTGATTGGGGATCCGGGCATGAACCACGAGGCGTGCACACCACCGTGCACGCGCAGGCGCGAGGCGAGTTGTGCTTGGGTAGCGTCGGTGGGGGTTGGGTGTTGGGAAACTGTCACGGGGCGGGCAGTGTACCGCGGTTGTTGGCGGGTGCTGCAGACAGCAGGAGCGTGCTTCAAGTCCGTCGGCGAATGGTCGGGTCGGCACACGGGAGGCGGGCTTCCACCACGCGGTCGCGCCCGGCGAGGTCACGGTGGACGCTGATGTGGGCAGCGGGATGGGCGGTACGCGCGAGGTTAGCGAGCGCCACGGCTTGCCCGGGGTCGCACTCCAT
>CAILQO010000598.1 GCA_903836285.1 uncultured Chloroflexota bacterium | reverse complement strand
GGGTAGAGGTTGCCTGCCGGGTAGAGGTTGCCTGCCGGGTAGAGGTTGCCTGCCGGGTAGAGGTTGCCTGCCGGGTAGAGGTTGCCTCGTTCCTGCCCCGTCGGGTGCGCCTCGACCTGCGGGCGGCGCTAGAAGGCCGAACGCTGGCGACAGACGTCGTCGGGGTATTGCACACGGCGTTCGGGCCGGGTGCCCGGGTGGCATGGAACCCGCTGACCGGGCGCGCCCTCGTCGAGTTTGACGCCCCGGTCGAACGGTCGTGGGTGGTCGAGACTGTAGCGGCAACGTTGTCGCCTTCGGCGCCTGCGTCGGCTTCCCTAGCGATGTCGCCGCCATCGGCGAGCGGGATACGTCGTCGATTGGCGCTCCCTCCGGAGACGCTGCGCGTCATCGGCGGTGGGATCGTCACCCTAGCGATTACCGTCGCGAGGGTTGCGTTCGGCGCCGGCGTGTTGGCATCGATGCCGGTCGTGGCGCTGGCGGTGGCTGGGGCAACCTTGGTCGGGCTTCCCACCTTCCTCAGTGGGTTGCGCCCGCTATTGCGCGGCCGGATGCCGGTAATCGACACCCTGATCGCCACGGCGACGCTGTCGTCGTTGCTGGTCGGCGAGGCGGTAACTGGCCTCGTGATCGTGTGGCTGATCGCACTTGGCGAACTCGTCGAGTCGCTGACGATCGACCGGACCCGCCGTGCCATTGCCGACCTGTTGGCGGTGGGTGACGAGTGGGCATGGATCGTCGTCGGCGGCGAGGAGGCGGTGCTTCGGGCACGCGGCGGCGGTGCGAGTGGCGCGTCCACATCGCTGCCCGAGGTGCGGGTGCGATTGGCGTCGCTGGCGGTGGGCGACGTGGTGGTGGTGAACGCCGGCCAACGCATCCCGGTCGATGGACGCGTGATCTCGGGTTGGGCCTCGGTCAACCAAGCGTCGATCACGGGCGAGTCAATGGCCGTCTTCCGCAACCCGGGTGACGAGGTGTTCGCCGGCACGATTGTGGAGACCGGCGAATTACTGGTGGTCGCGACGCGCGTGGCGCAGGACACGACGATCGGCCGGATCATCCGGCTGGTCGAGGAGGCGCGCGAGGCCCGTGCGCCGATCCAACGCGTTGCGGATCGCTTCTCGCGCCAGTTCGTGCCACTGTCGTTCTTGCTTGCGGGCGGCGTCTTCGCCCTGACCGGTAACGTGCTGCGAAGCGTGACGATCCTCGTCATCGCCTGCCCGTGCGCGGCGGGGTTGGCGACGCCGACCGCGGTGAGTGCGGCGATCGCCCGAGCGGCCCGACGGGGGATTCTCATCAAGGGCGGGGCGGCCCTTGAGGCGGCGGCCTCGATCGACGCGATGGTCTTCGACAAGACCGGCACGATCACCGACGGCGCGCCGCGCGTGCGCCACGTCGTCCCGCTTGCCCCCGGCATGACGGAACGCGAGTTGCTGGCCCTCGCCTCATCGGGGGAGCTGCACTCGCAACACCCGCTTGCCTCAGCGATCCTCGACCATGCCGAGGACGAGGCGATCGATATCCCGCCGCACGGTGCCTACGAGATTGTCGTCGGGCACGGCGTGCGGTTCGACGTGGACGGCGTCGCCCTCGTCATCGGTAGTCGGCACATGTTGGAGGACTACCACGTGCCGGTGGTACCGGCCGACGACGAGGCGGCGGAGTCGTTGCGCGCCGAAGGTTTGGCGGTGTTGTGGATCGCCGAGGCGCCGACGATCGGTGATCGCGCTCCACGCCACCAACACGAGGTTCGGGCGCACCCCGACGAGGCGTGCGACGTCGGCGACGATCGGGTGACCGCTGACGTCGCGCCGTCGTTTGGGCGCGTGCTTGGGGTGATCGGCGTAAGCGACGTGGTGCGCGAGGGGGCGGTGGAGGCCCTCGCGGCGGTTCGTGCCGCCGGGGTGCGTCACATTGAGATGGTGACCGGAGACAGTGCCGAACGGGCGTTGGTCGTGGCTCGGGCATTGGGCTTCCGCGACGAGGACGTCCACGCCGGGGTGCTTCCAGAGACGAAGGCCGAACGCATGCGCGCCCTCACGGCGGCGGGGCACCGGGTCGGCTTTGCGGGCGACGGCGTGAACGATGCCCCGGCCCTGTCGCTCGCGGCGGTCGGTATCGCGATGGGCTACCAAGGGGCGGATGTGGCGGTTGAGGCGGCCGGGATCGCGTTGGCGAACGGCGATTTGGCACTGCTCGCCGAACTGATGGTGTTGTCGCGCGAGACGATGCGCCTCGTGCGCCAGAACTTCGCAGCGGCGGTGGGGATCAACGGCCTCGGCCTTGCTCTTGGTGCGGTTGGGTTGCTGTCGCCATTCGCCGCCGCCTTGGTGCACAACCTCAGTACCGTGGCGGTGGTGATCAACTCCGGTCGGCTACTTGCCGGCGCCGACCGTCCGTCGCGACCGCCCACGATGGCACGGACGGGTTAGTCGCTGGCAAGCACGCGGGCCAAGGCGTGGTATGCGGGCTTTGGCTCGTAGGCGGTGTCGAATGGCAGGGCGCCGTCGGGCTTGCCGGTGAAGCCGGGGATCCATGAGTGGGCGTCGGTGAAGCCCCACAGGGTGAATGAGGTCACCCCGGCCTCCAGGCACGTGCCGAGGACGTCCGCGTAGACCTGCGCTTGGTCGGTGCGCCGTGCCTCGTCGCCTCCAGTACCCGTCTGCAGTTTCACGTCCATCTCGGTGACGTGCACATCAAGGCCGATGGCGCGCAGGCGGGCGATGTTGGCGGCGAGATCGGTGACCGACGGCGTGTGCCCGGCGCCGATGCCGACATGCATCTGCAAGCCGACACCGTGAACGGGGACGCCGTCGCGGGTGAGGTCGCGAAGCATGGCGTGGACGGCGTTCGCCTTGCGATTCATGCCTTCGGCCCCGAAGTCGTTGTAGAAGAGGCGGGAATCTGGGTCGGCCTCGTGCGCCCAACGGAAGGCATCGGCAAGATAGCGAGGGCCAAGCGCGCGCGACCACAGTGTGTCTCGCATTAGGCCGTTGTCGGTGAGGGCCTCGTTGACGACGTCCCACACGGGCACCGGCGCAGGGCCGTCGTTGCGGTAGTGGCGCACGACGCCGAAGATGTGGTCGCGCAGGGCATCGGCCGGGTTCTCGCCGACGGCGGCGACGCGTTCGAGCCACGCGGGGTTCTGTTGGTGCCAGACGAGGGTGTGGCCCCGGACGGTCATGCCGTGCGCCGTGGCGAAGGCGACAATGGCGTCGGACGCCTGAAAGTCGAACGTGCCGGCTGCGGGCTGCACGAAACTCGGCTTCATGACGTTCTCGCAGGTGACGGACGAGAACTCGCGCGCGAGTGTTTCGCGGTACGCCGGTTCGTTGGCGAGCGGGCGCGACGCCACGGCGGCGCCGATGCGGATGCCACGGGCGTCGGCGAGATCGCGCAGGGCGCCACGCCCGGTCGATTCGTCCGCGTGGGCGCCGGAGGCGGTCGCGACGAACGCCGCCCCGGCGACGAGTCCGGCGCGGCGGGTGAAGCGGGCGGTCATTGGGGCCATGATCGCACCGTGGGCGGCTCTCGATGCGGTCACGCGGTGATCGGTTGGCCGGTGATGACGACGGCACGGAACGACACCGTCGCAGAGGCGTCGCACGCAAGGCGCAAGGTGTCGCCGTCGCCGAGGGTCACCCGCTGGTGTTGCCCGATGGCGAGTGGCGGTGTGCCGATGGTGCCGTGCCCTTCGACGGCATACACGATGCCCGCGAAGCCTGCGGGGATGGGCACGACGGCCTCATGACCGGGGTCGACGCGCACGTCTAGGTACTGCGTGGGGTTGCGCAGCGACATCGGCGAGGTGGCGCCGCCGACGGTCCCCGCGACGACGCGGATGCACGTGCCGGGGGCATGGACCTCGGGGATCTCTTCCGGGTTGAGGAGTTGCCACGTTGGGTCGGCGTTGCGATCCGCGTCGGTGAGGCCGATAAAGAGTTGGAAGCCGCGGTACGGGACGCCGCCGACCGGCTGTTCGGAGTGGGCGAACCCGCGGCCGAACAGGTTGCGTTCGGCGCCGCCAGCTACGACGGTACCGCGGTTGCCGAGGGTGTCCTCGTGGTAGAGGCCGCCGGCGATGCCGTAGGTGACGACCTCCACCCACCGGTGCGGGTGTGTGGGGAACATGACGTGCGCGGGGACATCGTCGTGCATGAGGGCGATAAACGGGTTGGCCTGGGCGAGTCCGCTGCCTTGGCCGATGACGAGGCGTCCGTCCATGCCGGTGCCGGGCATCGGACGCAGGGGCGGCGACGGGTCAAGGGCGGCGCGTGGAATGGCGGTCATGCAGCCGAGGGTACGTCGTTCACGCTTGGCCTCGTTGACCGTCGGTGCGGTGGCCGCTGATACTCGATGGTCGATGGGTTGGAGGCAGGGTGTGATGAGCGGTTTGATGAACCGGCGCACGGCGCTGGCAGGCTTGGCTGGGCTAGGCGCTATGACGTCGTGCGCGATTCCGGGGATATCGGGCCTGGACACCAGTTGGGTGACCAACAAGCAGGTCGGCCTGAAGTACGTAAGCGGATCAGCGGCGCAGACCCTCGACCTGTACCTGCCGAACGGGGCGACGCCACCGCATCCGGTCATCGTCGCGATCCACGGCGGTGGCTTCGCAATGGGAAGCGCGAACAGCGGTGAGGTGGCGCCGATGGTTCAGGGGGCGAAGCGCGGCTACGCCGTGGCGTGCGTCAACTATCGGCTGTCGGGTGAGGCGCGATTCCCGGCGGCCGTGGCAGATTGCCGGGCGGCGGTGCGGTACCTGCGTGCGAACGCCGCGAAACTTGGGGTGAACCCAGACCGCATCGCTGCGTGGGGGGCAAGTGCCGGCGGAAACCTCGCGGCGATGCTCGGGACGGCAGCGGCGGCGACCGATCTGGACGGCGACGTGAAGGAGAACCCGGGCGTGTCACCGGCAGTGCAGGCGGTCGTGGACTGGTTCGGGCCGATTGACTTCCTGAAGATGGACGCGCAGTTCGCGGCGGCGGGCATCACGCCCGCCATGGGGAAGGTCGCCTCCGACTCGTCATTCGAAAGCAAGTACGTGGGTCAGCTGATCACGAACGATGAGGCGTTGACGCGCCGGGCGTCACCGGCGACGTACATCCCGGGGATGGTGCCCGCGACGGCGCCGCGGTGGTTCATTCAACACGGGACGGCCGACACGAATGTGCCGACACAGCAGTCGGTCGAGTTCGCAGCGGCGCTGAAGGCGGCGATTGGCGACGACAAGGTGACCGTTGAGCTGCTGACCGGCGCAGGCCACGGCGGGTCGCAGTTCGAGACGACGGCTAACCTTGACAAGGTATTCGCATTCCTTGACAAGGCGCTGAAGTAGGCGTGGGGCCCTCGGTTGTGGCTGTGTGGCTACAAGCCGAGGACCCAGCGTAAGCCGGCGTCGATCCGGTCAACGATTGCCGCGGGAAACTATCCGACCTGTTCGTCAAGCCGAGACTTGTCGATAGTTTGATCGCCGAGGTGGTTTCCCTTGCCCACGGCGCCGACAGCGGTCATGGAGCCCAATGGGTGTGT
>CAILQO010000597.1 GCA_903836285.1 uncultured Chloroflexota bacterium | reverse complement strand
GGGACCCGCACGCGCGCACGATCAGCGTTCAGTTGGGCCTCGCGCGCCATCTCGTCCGCCTCACGCGCGGCGGCGGCCACGATCGCCGAGATCGTTGCACCGTCGCGGTTCGCCGACCGCGCCTGGTCCCACATCCGCATCGCCGCCGCCGCGATCGCGCGCGGTTCGGCGCGATCAAGCAGGTCGTCGACCATCGAGGCGTAAATCTCCAGGCCGTCGCCGTTCGCCACAGTCGCAACCGCCTCAAGCGCGGCGGCGCGCCGGTGGCGGGAAACCTCGGCGAGGGCCGGCGGACGCTTCCGCGGGATCCGCACCTTCAAGGTCATCTCAATCTGGCGCATCGATCGCCCGTCGCGCGGGGCGACCAGCGTGATGGCATCGCCCTCGCGCCCGGCGCGCCCGGTCCGGCCGATCCGGTGCACATACACCTCGGCATCCCAGGGCAGGTCGAAGTTCACGACATGCGTGATCGAGGCGATGTCGAGGCCGCGCGCCGCCAGGTCGGTCGCGACGAGTACGTCGAATGCGCCGTCACGGAAGCGGCGCATCACGCGTTCGCGCTCACCCTGCGCCATCTCGCCGTGCAGGCCCGCCGTGCGATGCCCACGGCCCTGCAACGCCTCGGCAACCTCGTCGACCGTCCGGCGTGTCGCGCAGAAGACGATCGTCGGGCCAGGCGCCTCAACATCAAGGATGCGACCGAGGGCCTCCACCTTGTCCATCCGCCCGAGGTCGTAGGCGACCTGCGCGATGCGCGGAACGGTGGCGACCGTCGCCTCGACGGTGACGTGTGCGGGGTCCTGCATGAACCGGCCGGCAAGCCGGACGACCGGGTTCGGCATCGTCGCCGAGAAGAGGGCAACCTGCACCGCGCGCCGCGAGTCCGTGTCCGCAGAAGGCGTCGTGCCGATGCCGGGAAGCGTCTTGAGGATCGACTCGACGTCATCAAAGAAGCCCATGTCGAGCATCTCGTCGGCCTCGTCCAGCACGGCGATGCTGACGTTCGCGAGATCGATCGTGCCACGCTTGATGTGGTCGATCAGGCGCCCGGGCGTGCCAACGATGACGTGCGCGCCGGCACGGAACGCGCGGAACTGCACCTCATATGACTGGCCGCCGTACACCGGCACGACGCCGACGCCGCGATGGCGCCCGAGGGCGGCGAGGACCTTGGAGACCTGGATCGCGAGCTCGCGCGTCGGGGCAAGCACAAGGGCCTGCGTGCGACGCACGGCCGGGTCGACCATCTGGAGGACAGGGATGCCGTACGCGGCGGTCTTGCCAGTGCCGGTCTGTGCCTGCCCGATGACGTCGCGCCCGCGCAGCAAGAGGTCAATCGTCGCCGCCTGGATCGGTGTCGGCTCCTGGTAACCCAGGTCGACAATCGACTGCATCAGGTGGTCGGACAGGCCGAAGCGCACAAAGCCGGCACCCGGTTCGGCGGCGGGTTCGGCGGCGTGCAGGTCGTCATCCCCATCAAGGTCGTCGACGACCTCACTGCCCCAGTCATCCTCGGTGATGCGGGCAGTGGCGGGTGCGGTGGCGTCGCCGCCCATGGCCAAGGGATCCAGGTCGGGAGTGGGGCGCAAGGAGCCGGGTTCAGGCAGGGCTGTCTCGGTCGTGACCACAGGGCGATTCGCTTTCGGGGCGCGGGCAGGTGGCAGGCGGCGGGTGACGCGGCCGAGCCACGGACGGGTGCCCAGTCCGGGCACTCCACAACGAATGGCGGGTCACGGCGGAAGGCCGGGAGACCGCGGACGGGCAGGCGACCCCGCAGGCGGTCAGGCCGTGGCGGGAGGTGCGCCCGCGACGACGTCCGCGAACCGGCACCAGTACCGGGGAAGGGACGTCGAGACGTGCCTCTTAGAATAGCAGCGATGGGCACCGATCCGCCCGATTCCGGTCCAGGCCCGCGTCTGTCGACGCATCAGGACACCGGCGCACCCGCGCCGGCGCGCGACTCCGCCGGCCGCACGTGGGACGACCCGGCCCGGGCGCGACAGGCCCGCGCCTTCGGGAATACCGCCCGGTGGTGGTGGGTCGCCGACCTGATCATCACCGCCGTCGGCCTCGCGGCGCTGATCCTCTCCGGCGCTCATGCGACG
>CAILQO010000596.1 GCA_903836285.1 uncultured Chloroflexota bacterium | reverse complement strand
GCTCGTCCAGCGCTGCCGCGATTTCCGGTCGCTTTGTGAGCTGGTTAAGGCCGGGGATCATCTCGAGGATCGACTGTAGTGAACCCATCTTGCGCACCTGCTGCATCTGGCCCAAGAAGTCGTCAAAGGTGAACTGCCCCTTCAGGAGCTTCTTCTGGAGCTTGGTCGCCTCCTCCTGGTCGAAAGCATCCTGGGTCTGCTCGATCAGCGTAAGCATGTCGCCCATGCCGAGGATGCGCGACGCAATGCGGTCCGGATGGAACTCCGTCAGCGCCTCGATCTTCTCGCCGACACCCAGGAACTTGACGGGGATTCCGGTCACTGCCCGGATCGACAGCGCTGCCCCGCCGCGCGCGTCGCCGTCAATTTGCGTGAGGACAAGGCCGGTGAGGCGAAGCCGGTCGTGGAAGACCTGTGCGACGTTCACCGCCTCCTGCCCGGTCATCGCGCTCGCGACGAGCAGGATCTCTGTCGGGCTGATCGCCTGCCGGATATCGACCAGCTCGTCCATGAGCGCCTCATCGACTTGCTGACGCCCAGCGGTGTCGACGATTGCCACGGTGTGCCCGCGATCACGGCCCCACGCGATGCCCCGCAGCGCGATGTCAACCGGGCGTGCACCCGACCCTTCCTCGTAGACATCGCACCCGACTTGCTTTCCCAGCGTCACGAGCTGCTGGATCGCCGCGGGCCGGAACGTGTCGCAGGCGATCATGAACGGGCGCTGGCCCATCTTCCGCAGGCGCACCGCGAGTTTTGCGGAGGACGTGGTCTTGCCTTGGCCAGTCAGCCCGACCATCAAAATTGGTGCAGGGACGACACCGGTCCAGTCGAGTCGGCTTGACTGCCCGCCGAGGGTCTCGACAAGCTCGTCGTTGACGATCTTCAGGACGACTTGGGCAGGCGTGAGGCTCTGGCTCACCTCGCTGCCGACTGCCCGCTCGCGCACCCTCTTGATGAAGTCGCGCGCCACCCGGAAGTGCACGTCTGCTTCGAGCAGCGCAAGGCGCACCTCCTTGAGCGCGCCATCGACGTCCTCTTCGGAGAGTCGCCCGCGCTTCTGCAACCCGCCGAAGATGCCTTGCAGGCGATCCGTCAACGACTCGAACATCGGTGTTCCGCTCCAGTGGCTGCGTGTGCGATCGGTACCAGCGTACGGCTGCGGAAGCGTCACACCCCGCTCCCGTCGTAACGGGGGAGGGAGCGAAAGCCCTCCTCGCTCACCGACTGTTCGCCTGTCGCAACGCGGGAGGCGAACTCCACTCCTGCCCCGCTGCAACTCACGCGAACAATGCGCGGACGAACTCCTGTGGATCAAACGGCTGGACGTCCTCGACACGTTCGCCCGTTCCAATGAGCTTGATTGGAAGCTTCAGCTCCTCGGCGATGGCGAACACCACGCCTCCCTTCGCGGAGCTGTCGAGCTTCGTCAGGACGAGCCCGGTCACGCCAACCGATCCGACGAAGGTCTTGGCCTGCATCAGCCCGTTCTGCCCTGTGACAGCATCCAGGACCAGCAGGGTTTCGTGCGGTGCGCCCGGCACGCGGCGCTCGATGATGCGGCGGACCTTCTCGAGCTCTGCCATCAGATTTGCCTTGGTATGCAGCCTGCCGGCGGTGTCGATGATGATGGTGTCCGCACCGCGCGCCACCGCCGCGCCAATACCGTCGAACACCACCGCGGCGGGATCGCTCCCCGGCACCTGGCCGTACATGGGCACGCCCGTCCGTTCAGCCCAGACGGCCAACTGGTCGATCGCCGCTGCCCGAAACGTGTCGCCCGCGATCAGGTGCGGCTTCCGCCCGCCGTCGAGCAGATACTTCGTCAACTTCGCGACTGTAGTGGTCTTCCCGGTGCCGTTGACGCCGATCACGAGAATGATCGCGGCGCCATCTACCGGCAAGGTCAGGCCCGGGTCGCCGGCGGAACCAAGGATTGCCTCAAGCAGCTCGCGCAGGGCCGCTTCGGCCTCGTCACCCGATGCGAACGGGCGTCGGCCATTTCTCGCGCGCAGCTCGTCCACCAGGTCGGCGGTGACGTGAGCCCCAAGGTCCGCGGCGATAAGTCGCTCTTCAAGCGATTCCCAGAAGGCTTCATCGAGCGTGACCTGCGTTCGGAACAGGTTCCGGACCGCCCCGAAAAACCCGCCTCGCGTCTTGCCGAGGGACTCGGTGATTGTGGGTGCTGCCGCGTCTGCATTGCTCGGAGCTGACTCGACCAACTGGCTGCCAGGTTGCGGATCAGGGGCCGTCGCGCGTCGGAAGAACCGGAACATGCCTCGTCATCCTCACTGCCCGGTCTCGACGGGCCGGTGCTCGAAACACACCGCCCCAATCGTCGTTCCCCCACCCCCTGACCGTCTCCCGCCGAGACGGGCGAATACCGGGAAAACAACGGTGACGACGCCCTTGCCCGATCCAAACAAAGGGTGTCCAGCAAGAGGAGGGAGTTAGCTTCGACTTGGCGACGCGTAGAGAACCTCAAACTCCCCCAATGAAGTGTAGTCGGGGCTTCCGCCATTCGACCGCACGACGAGTCGAACCCACCTGACTGCCGCCTCAGGCACGTCGATGAGGGGCACGACGTATCGGTCATCGACTTGCGGGCCGCTCGACGGTGACGGAGGGGCGGTGACCCTCGCCGGATCAAGCTCAGCGGTGCACGCAACGGACCATGGACCGTCCGGCCCGACGGTTGAGAAAGCGACCTCGAACCCGCGGACCCAACTCGGGCCAGGGTCGGATGGGTGGGGGCGCAGGATCACGCGGTTGGCGACTGTCTGCTCCGGCAGGACAAATACGAGCTCCACCGGCAGAGGCGACACCGTCCTCCACCCGGGAACCCTTGCGGTGGCCCATGTATCGATGAGACGTGTCGGCTCGTGACCTGCAAGTGACGGCGACGAGGCGCGCACGAAGCTTCCCCCGAACACGGCGCTCAGGTAGTTGGTGCCCTCCGGTCCGGCGAACGTGCCCCGCATGGCGATCGCGATCCGTGCGAACTCCTCCGGGGAGATCGGTGTCTGGACGATGTCCTGCACTAAGTAGCCCACTGGAAGGGCGATGGAGCTAAGCACCGCGGCGGTAATGGCCAGCCGCCGGACGCCGTCTCGTGTTGGGCGCCACCGCTCCCACCACGGTCGAGATTCCCAGGCGCGAATCTCGGCGAGGGCCGCGATTTGCCCGAGGCAGCGGCGGCAAACACCGCCAGCGACCGTGCTCGTGACGGGCAGTGTCGTGGCAATCGCCGTCAAGCAGTCACCACACGAGGGGCGTCGGCAGCGGGTGCACGTCGTGGCAACCACGCGGTGCGGGTGATCATGACAAGCTCGTCCCTGCGTCTCGACGGAAGGAAGTCGATACGGAACGTGGCCCGGCGCAACGCGAGGCGGCATCTCCTAAGACTACGGAGTCTGGATCACTCGTAGCTCTTTGGCCCCCTGCACCCCCTTCCCTATCTCTACTCCGCAGCGGCAGGAGAGGGGAGAGCGACCCACTCCCCCGGTACGACGGGAGCGGGGGTACGTCTTTCCGTGCTTCTTCAGGTGTACCTTTTAAACGACGAGTCGGCGCCACGGCGCGCCGTGGCGGGAAGACACATGGACGCATCGACGAAACCCACGGCGCACGCGCACGGCACCTCCGGCACGTCAGAGGTGCCGATTCAGGTGGGGATCCTGACGTGCAGCGACCGCGGTGCCGCTGGCGAACGAGCGGACGTGAGCGGGCCGACGCTGCATAACTTGGTGATCGATCGCCTCGGCGGCATTGTGCGCCAGTACCGGGTCGTGCCGGACGAGCGTGGGCCGATTGAGGAAGCGCTTCGTGAGTGGGCCGACGAGCAGCGCCTCGACCTCATCCTCACGACCGGCGGTACCGGACTTTCGGCACGCGATGTGACACCAGACGCGACGCGAGCCGCGTGCGATCGTGAGGTCCCGGCCATCGGGCAGGCGATGGTACTCGCGAGCCTTGCCGTCACTCCGTACGCCATGCTGACCCGGGCCACCGCCGGGATCCGCAAGCGCACGCTCGTCGTCAACCTTCCCGGCAACCCCAAGGCCCTGACGGAGAACTTTGACGCCATCGCCGAAGTCCTGCCCCACGCCATTGACATCATTCGCGGGGTGGACACGCACGCCAATCGTGGCCACGCACACGCGCACGCCAGAGGGGGGTCGGGCGCTGCCCCGACTGCGTCCTCGACCACCCGGATGCATTCACACACGCACGCGTCCGCATCGACGACCCCCGCGGACGTGGGAGCCAGAACGGTCACAGCCCCTGCGCGACTTGCACGGGACGTCGGCGGACCGCCCTGCTGAGCAACGTCGCCGCGCGCTACCGGCAATCCCGTTATCGTCCCCACCGCAGGGCAAGCGGGTTGACTTCTTGCACCAGCTCCATCAGTCCGGCATGGATCGCAGGGTGCAATGGCATCAGGGGGTGGCGAACCGCGTCAGACGCGATCACGCCGCCGGCCCGGAACACGGCTTTGGTGGCGCGAAGCCCGCACTGGCGGTTCTCGAAGTTAATTAGAGGTAGGAGCCGCGCGTAGCCTGCCAAAGCCGCCAGGCGATCACCCGCCAAGTGCGCCATCACCACCGGCCGGATCAGGTCCGGGATCATGGCGGAGGGCATGGTCCCCGTCGCACCGGCATCAAGGTCGGCCATCAACGTGATGCCCTCCTCGCCGTCAAACGGCTCGATGATGGCGCTCCCGCCGGCCTCGATGAGGGCGCGAAGCTTGGTTGCCGCCCCGGCGACCTCCACCTTGAAGGCACGGACGAGCGGAACGGCGGCGCCAAGCCGCACTAGGAACGGGACGGTCAGATGCGTACCTGCCATCGGTGCGTCCTGCACCATGATCGGCAAGCCGGAAGCCCCGGCCACAGCGGCGAAATGCTCAATCACCTGCCCCTCGTCTGCCCGGAGCGTCGCACCGTGGTACGGAGGCATCAGCATCAACATGGATGCGCCTGCCGACGCCGCGTCCCTCGCCCGGTCACAGGCAACCCGCGTCGCGAAGTGCGAGACCGTGACGATGACGGGCACGCGCCCCGCGACGGCATCAAGGCAGGCATCGAGCACTGCGCGACGCTCCGAATCGGTGAGCGCAAACTGCTCGGAGTAGTTCGCCAGAATGCAGATTGCATCGACCCCTTGGTCAACCATGCAGTCCATCACACGACGCTGCCCCTCCAGGTCAACGTCGCCGGTTTCCTTGAAGGGAGTCGGGGCAATCGGCGCGACCCCCGTCAGTGTGGGCAGGGCACCGTGGCCCTCGCGGAACGCAGTCACCATCTCAATCGACCCTTCCCGGGCAGGCCTCATTTGCATGTCCTCACCCCGAGGCTGATGCAGGTCACGTTTACCATCATGGGGAAGGATCCGGCGCGGATCCCGGTCCGGCTTCAAAAACCCCGCGTGAGGAACCCAGCACCGATGGCACGAATCGTCGTCGCGATGAGCGGCGGGGTGGACTCCTCCGTCGTCGCCGCGTTGTTGCACGAGCGGGGGCATGACGTCATCGGCGTCACGCTCAACGTCTGGCCGGAGAGCTCATCAAGCGGCGGTGCAAGCGCCAAGGCATGTTGCGGGAACTCGGCGGTGGAGGACGCTCGACGGGTCGCAGGGCGCCTCGGCATCCCGTACTACGTGCTCAACTTCAAGGACCTTTTCCGGCGGCGGGTGATTGACGACTTTGTCGCGGAGTACCGGCGAGGGCGGACGCCCAACCCGTGCGTGCGCTGCAACCAGCACGTGAAGTTCGGCCCGGTGCTTGATCGCGCCGATGCGCTTGGTGCGGAGTTTGTCGCGACCGGCCACTACGTACGTCGGGACGTCGATCCGGTCACCGGGCGCTACCGGCTGCGGACCGCTGCCGATCGCTCGAAAGACCAGTCGTACGTGCTCTTCCCGATGGCGCAGGACGACCTAGCGCGCACGATCTTCCCGCTCGGCGACCTCTCCAAGGCAGAGGTTCGACAGCACGCTGAGCGGTTCGGCCTCCAAGTTGCCAACAAGCCGGAGAGCATGGACATTTGCTTCGTGCCGGGCTCGCGGTACGGCGAGTTCATCGACAAGCTTGGAGGCAGCGAACGAGGCGGCGGGCCGGTGATCGACGTCTCCGGAAGGGTCAGGGGAATGCACGCCGGCATCGAGCGATTCACGGTGGGGCAGCGCCGGGGGCTCGGCATCCCCAGCGGGGAACCGCTCTACGTCGTCGCGATCGATCCGGAGCGGAACGCGGTCATCGTCGGGACTGGCGATGACCTGCTTGCAAGTGGGTTGGTTGCCGATTCGCTGAACCTCGTCGCGATCCCGGCCTTGAACGGCCCGCGCCGGTGCACCGCCCGGATTCGCCACCGCATGGAACCGGCGCCCGCAACGGCGATGCCTGCACCCGAGGTGGGGCCCGACGCCGTCCGGGTCATCTTCGACACGCCCCAGCGAGCGGTCACGGCGGGGCAGGCTGTGGTCCTCTACGACGGCGACGTGCTCCTTGCCGGCGCGACAATCGTGAGGGGGGAGCCAAGGAGGGCGGCCGAGGGGAAGGGTGCGCCACACTTGGTTGCCCCTCCCAGTACCGTTGGAGCGGGTTCGACCGCCCGATGACCGGCACGTCGCCCCAACCCACGACCCGGCGCAAGCTCCTGTTGTTCGGGTCCGCCGTCGCATCCCCCGGAGCGGTAAGCGTCGCTGGCTGCGCGGGCGCCACCGACGACGACGCCGGCAGGAAGGGGGTCGAGTGGTTCGAGAACGAGCTCGGACGGATCGGCTACGTCCACGGCGCGGGCGAGACGTGGGCCATCCCTCCCCGGAAGCTATCGTTGGCGATCCAAGGCGACCAGCTCGAGGCGGAGATCCGGGGAATTGCCGTGACCGGAACACGGCCAACCTCCCTCGACGCGAAAGCGCAGGACCAGGCGATCACGTGGCGTGGGCAGGTGTACCTCAGGTACGCCGCACGCGAGCGCTATCACCGGAACGGCGCTGCCCTTGAATGGTCTGCATGGAATGATGTGGCCTCGGTCTTGAACGTCGAGCGTCGGGCTGGCCAATGGTATGTGCAGCGTGTGAGATAGCGCCCGGCCGTTCAGGCCGTGCGCCGGGCCTGATCAGGCGGTAGCCGTCGTACCGACCCGGACAGGGGTATACTCGCGCTCATGGCGACGACCACCGAAGAGTTGACCAAGCGCATCAGCGATGAGCTCGACGCGACGCTGAAGCTGATCGACGACACCCAGCGACGCAGCGTGCGCGCCGTTATCCCTGGAGGGGTCTGGCTGCGAGCTGCGCGTGGGTGCTGGGTATCCGGCGAACTCGACTGGGCATCCGACCTGTACCGACGCGCGGCAAACGCGATGCTTGTCGACGCGCAGCAGGATGGCCGTCGCCAGGGCATTTACGCCCCGATCGCGATGCACGTCCTTGGCGCCGCATGGATGTCCAACGACCGTGAGCTGCTCGACCAAGTGGGCAACACCATCGACGAGTCGTGTAAGGCGCTCATCCAGAACGTCGACCTGACCCCTGAGCCGCTCTTCAACGCGACGCTTTACCTGACACGCATTCGCGTCGCGTGGTTTCTTGGGCGCGGCGATGTCCTCCAAAAGTCGATGCCGGATCTCGACCGGGCGGTCCGCACGCTCGATCGTTGGGGGCAGTGGTACTGGGAAGGCGAGCGCGACATCCACACTCATACCGTCATCAAGGCACTGCTTGAACGCAAACCTGACGTCGTGAAGGCCGGGCTCGCCAAGTACGATGAGTATCTCGCCGAGCAACGCGGGGCGTCGCCAACCATCAGCGAGCTTGTTGACGAAGAGTTCATCTCACTCGCATCGACGGCACAGGATCTCGGTGTGCTCCTTCCGAAGTTCGAGACGGGTCTATTGCCGGTCCGATAGTCGGGGCGACGCCACGGGATGCATTTTTGTAGCACAGCGACTACGCCAGGCGTTGTCATCGCCGATTGCTGCGGGGCAACGGCCTTCATGGTTGGCTCCCCAAGGTGACGGTCAGCCCTTCATTCGCCTGCGCCAGCGACGCCGAAAGTTGGGTCGCCATCCTTGACGCGCCAGAACTGCATGGAGGTCCGTCCCGATTTCCCTGACCGGATCCAGTGCCCACGACCAGCCCGCCTGAGCCTCGACGGAGCGTGGCCCGATCTTACTGGCGACTCCCCAGGCCGCCGCGGTCGCGAGGGACCCAGCGGCCTCCGCGAACCGTTCGACCACATCGCCGCCACCGAGAGGGATCACCGTGGCCGCCATCTCGACGTGCGCCAGGTGGTGGGCATCGCTTGAGCCGACGGTTGCGGTCCCGACCTCGCGCGCCAGCGTCCGCATCCTCCGCTCGCGACCCCGTCCTCTGATCGATCCGGTGCAGACCTCGATGCCGGCAACCGGGAGCCCGGCGCTTGAGGCTCGAAGGGCGACGCAGGCCGGCTTCGGTCATGCTCGGAACGAGCGGTGTGGCGGGGCGAGACACGATGACGAGGGCGCCGAGGTCTCGGATACGTGCGGTCGTCTCACGGTGCGAGCGATAGCGGGGCCGCGTCCCAAGCGGGCTTGGCGGTCGCGGGAACAGCGCTACAAGGCGCCTTCACCATGAGGCGGTGACCCCATACCCAACGATGGTCCTTGGGCCGGAACCCGTAGGGACACCACGCACCCGGGTCCACGCCTCGACCAATGCAGCCCGTTCGTCGTGGTCGGTGATCGCGATGATCGCGAGGTGCGTGCGCCGGGACATGTGCGCCAGCAGTTCGGCGACAGACATCGCTCCGTCGCTGCGGTTGGTCTGCAGGTGAAGGTCGCCGTAGCTCGTCGACGATGGCGGTTGCGCCTGCACCAAGCGTTTCACGCCAGGGGTATTACGGCCGCGGACGCACCATGCGCGTGGCTACAATCACGGTGGGCCTGACCGTCCGATCCAAGTCCAGAGAAGACTTTATTGTCCTT
>CAILQO010000595.1 GCA_903836285.1 uncultured Chloroflexota bacterium | reverse complement strand
TGGGGTCCGCTTCGCTATGACGAGTTGGCTGCCGTGGGTGCAATCGGGCCTACGCTCGTTTCAGGACTCCCTCGCCGCCCGCAACACTGTCAGGTCGTAGCGCACAGCGCGCGGCGACACGATTGGGACACGCATCTCGCTGCACGCCCATTGGCACTCACGAAAGGAGATCAGACAGTGAGCTCGCGGTTTGACGGCAAGGTCGCAATTGTTACCGGTGGCGCTCAGGGAATTGGCGGTGCTACGGCTAGGCGCCTCGCCCGTGATGGTGCCGCGGTACTCATCGCGGACATCGATGAGACAACGGCCAACGAAAACCGCGCACGGATTGAGTCAAGCGGTGGCATCGTTGCGGTAACCCGAACCGACGTTGCGGTCGCAGCCGACGTTGAAGCCATGGTCAGTGAGGCGATTCGACGATGGGGTCGCCTCGACTACCTCGTCAACAACGCGTTCAGCGTCGCGGGCGGCGGGCTCGACGCTGGCTCGATTAGTGGTGGCGCAGTCGACATCTCAGAGGCCGCGTGGGATCGCGGCATGACAGTTCTCGTCAAGTCCATCTTCCTCGGCGTCAAGTACGCAGTTCCCGCCATGCGACAGGCTGGCGGAGGAAGCATCGTCAACGTGAGCTCCGTTCACGGACTCTTGATGGCTGAGGGGTTCCTGGTCTACGAGGCCGGCAAGTCCGCAGTCATCGGGGTGACGCGACAGATGGCGTGCGACTATGGCAAGGACGCAATCCGGGTCAACGCGATCTGCCCCGGTCACATCATGACCGAGCGCCAGGGCGCCCAGTGGAAGGCACATCCCGATGGCCTGCGATTCTTCGAGGAGCAATACCCGGTACGTCGGGTGGGCACTCCAGACGACATCGCGGGAACTATTGCGTTCCTCTGCTCGGAGGATGCGAGTTTCATAACTGGGCAGGCGCTTGCGGTGGACGGCGGGCTAACCATTCAATTGCAGGAGAATGTCGGCGTGCGCCTAGCCAAGCACATTCAAGCGAACCCCGGTACATGGCTTCCTTATTAGCTGACGGGCAGGCCGCGATCCGTAGTCTCCGCGCCAAGGCGCCGTCCGCCCCCGGCGGCGCGCGGCGCAGGCGTCTAGACTTGCCACCTGCGCGTACCTTGGCGGCCAATACGTGGAAACCGGTGATCGGTTCATCCACGCAACCGGTGGACATGGGGCAGGCATCAGGGGATTGACCAGGACCGTCGCGCCCAACCGTCGCCAGTCCCGGAAACTGCCAGAGTGAATCAATCCGTGCCAAGTCTGATGACCACATCCCTGAGATCGTGCACTCCCACCAAGCCTCCGGTGGCGCCAGCGAACCCGACACGAACCAGTGGAGGAATCGGTGCACCAGAAGGCAAGAACGGCACGCGTTTTATATCGTCGATCGGTACCGTTTCTGTTTCAAACCGCGTCTGTACTGTAATCGTGGCGTCGGTGTAGATCAGGATCGTCGTATCGATGACCGCTCCATCGGCGCCGACTCGAGCTACGTCTCGCCGGAGCCTCGAGGTAGCCACCAGGTCGTAACCCTCGCGACCGTTGCCAGGACCGCGCACCGAGACGGCGTTCGGCGCGCGCCCGCGAATTCCGTCATTACACGTCGGCTCGGATGACCCGAAGGTTCCGAAGAGATCAATGCCCACCCCGACTACCGCGCCGCTCAAGCCTGAACCACAGTACCGCCCGTAGCCGAGGCTCCCGCCGCCATATCCTGGTGCGAACGGTGCGTACGCCGGGTCCCAAAGGAACGCAACGACGCCGTCTGCCGCAGGCTGTGCGACACCGGAGGCGCGATACGCGAATCTGATCGTCAACCCGCCGCCAAGCGGCAAGTCGCGCTCGTACCTAGCAACACCTAGCTTCATTGGTGTCGCGTCCGTCAACCTCAACCATCCACCATCGCTTGGTCGAGCGCCGCCATCTAGGACCCAAGACCGGTCATCGAAGGTGATCGCCCCGGTCGCCACCGGCCGGGTAGGCTCCGCCCCACGGTCCATGGTCAGGTCGTAGGGCGGTGCCGGAGCGACGCTCCCCTTCGCGGTCGTGGATTCGCTTTCGCGCGGCGCCTCATCGCCCAGCCATGTCCAACGTGCACCGGTAACGAACTGCAAGGGAGTGCCTCGACCAGTGGCATCACTGAGCGATGCTCCGTTTCCGGCACCGGCTGAAACAGCAAAATATCGATAAAGTCCGCGGGTATCAGCTGCAATCCGCGCGTTCCGGCAAGCCGCCAGGTCCGCGACCGTACGTGTCGAGGACCACAAGCGCACGTCATCCACGCTGCCAGCGAACCCACCAATTGTGGTCACTGGCAGAAGTAGCCCCACGGAGGTCTTGCCGAGATCCCGTTCTCCGGGTTCACTACCCGACGCCTCGAACACCGTCGGCGCAACCGTTCCGTCGATGACCACGGTCGGTTTGCCTCCAGCCCACGTCACACCAAGGTGGTGCCACTCGTTCGGCTGCCAACCGGCTGCACCGCGCGCAACGTACGACCCGCGAGAACCATCGCTCATTGCGTGCGATGCCCGGATGTCCGTGCCATCAATCCAGATCATCCGACGCTCGTTTCCCGCTTCAGGAAAGCCGGCTTCAGCGTACACCGTGCCTGTCGAGCTACCGCTCGGACGCAACCACGCCTCGAATGTCCAGTTGCCGGTCGCAGACAGAGGTGACGCCCCCAATTCAAAGCGCAAGTCGGTTGTCGAACCGTCCACTGAGATGACAAACCCCGTTGCGGCAGGTAGGGGAGACGGCGCGACCTTGACCGGAAGGTCTCGCGGCGTCTCGACAGCGACCGAACTCGCCACAGTCGGCGCAGGCACAACTGTCAGCGCGACCGGCAACTGCGCCGAGGCAGCATTAAAAGCCAAGCGGTCCAAGGACGGTGTCAGCTGTGAGACGTCAACGGGACCAGGAGGTGAGGACTGGCCGTGATCTAGGTCGATCAAAGGAGCGGTGACACCCCAGACGACCCACGCCGAAAGCGCGACAGCACCGACGACCCCAAGCCGATGCACTCCACGCCGACTAATGGAAACCTCCAACGTACCCCCATCGCGCGAGAAAATTACGTCGGGCTGTTGAGTTCGGGCCGACGCAACATCCAGCGTTCCTTCGGGAGAATCTTCACCAATCGGCGGCGTGGAACGACGGTCTGCGCTCACGGGCACACGCTCAGCGCGAAACCAAACCGAGGCCTGCACAAACCACGCTTAAAGGGACAGGCAGCACACCTATCCACGCAAGATTGTGAGCCCGGCATCAATCACGATCTCGGCGCCAGTGATGTACTTGCTCTCGTCCGACGCGAGGAAGGCCACAAGGTCCGCCACCTCGCTTGCATCGGCAGGACGACCTAAGTGTGGGGGCCACTTCTCAGGCATCTTGAGGTCCCACGTCACCTTGTCCAGATTTCGCCGGTACGTGCGTTCGCCGATATTTGTGCGGATCGCCCCGGGGCAAATGGTATTGACCCGAATGTCCCAGCGCGCAAGCTCACCGGCAGCCATGCGACCGAAGATGGCTTGGCCACCTTTGGAAGTCGAGTAGCACGCGTAGCCCGGCAGTGAGAAGAGCTTCGTGCCGTTGACCGAAGCGGTGATGATGACGCTCCCTCCGCCTGCGGCACGCAGGTGCGGGATTGCGTGCTTGACTGTCAGGAAGGTCCCAGTCAGGTTCGTGTCGATGGTCGCGCGCCACTCATCGAGGGTCATCTCCTCGATTGGGCACTGCATCCCATTTATCCCGGCGTTCGCAAACACCGTGGTGAGCGATCCAAACGCCTCCACCGTCTGCGCGATACCTTCGGCAACGCTCGCCTCGTCGCGCACGTCTGCGACCACGGAGATTGCCCGACCACCAACGGACAGGATCTCCTCGGCCACGCGCGATGCCGCATCCTGCCTTACATCCACGACGGCGACAGCGAACCCATCACTGGCGAGTCGGCGTGCTGCTGCCTCACCAATCCCTGAACCCGCACCCGTCACAAATGCGCATGATGAAAACGCCATCTCGAAAGACTCCCCAAGGGCTTTTTGTTATCCATAACGGATTTGTATTTTGTAGGAGCCACCATTAGAGGAATAAGGTCTTATCGTGATGGGATACTCAACATCTTCGGTGACCCATGCTCGAACAAGTGACGCGAGTGAGCAGTCTAATATATTCGCTCCGTCATCATTCGTTATGGAGAATGCTGTAATGACCGTGTCAAAATTACTTCCACACGTGTCAACGATAACCCATCCTGCCTCCGGGGCTACCCAGTAGTGAGTGTGAGACGCTGTGGATGAATCCGGTAGCGCACCTGAAAACATTATCTCAACTGGAGCACTATAATTTGGAGTTAGGTTAAAAGAAACTAATGCGAATGAACTATTACCAGCGCCATCAGTTGAAGTAATACGAGAAGTGTGCGTGCCGACACCAAGTGGCGAGAGGTACGCCTGATTCCACGCGCCGAAGGATACCCATGCGAAAACAGGTGAGCCATCGATATCGAGGGCAAGATGAGTGCCAATAACACTGGTCCCACTAAAACTCACCAGGCCGGCGGTGGACACGCTGAACGAAATCGTTGGCGCAATCGGAGGGGTCGCGTCACGAGTTACCTCAATTCCACTGGAAGGTAGTCCCTCTAAACC
>CAILQO010000594.1 GCA_903836285.1 uncultured Chloroflexota bacterium | reverse complement strand
AGAACCGGCACGACCACGCGATCAGACGCCGTGGCGTCACGATGGCGCCCAAAACCTACCGAGACGACGACGGT
This sequence comes from uncultured Chloroflexota bacterium, assembly GCA_903836285.1. Classification (GTDB taxonomy): domain Bacteria; phylum Chloroflexota; class UBA11872; order UBA12225; family UBA12225; genus CAILQO01. The sequence goes on along the minus strand of CAILQO010000594.1, from coordinate 2,006 downwards.
CGCCGTGGCAAGGACGACCGCGGCGGCGAGGCCGATGGCACCGTGCGCCAACAGGATGTCGAGCGGCGCCGCGTGTGCCCGGTCGAACGGTTGCCCGGCGGCGTCGGTCCCAAGCAGCGCAACGTGCGACTCCGGCCCGTAGCCGATGGCGCGACGGACAAGCGACGAGGCCGCCCGGTGGTCGGGGAGTGCGGAGATTGCATCGAGGTCGGCAATCTGGTGGCCCGAACTTGCCATCGCCGTCCCAATCCATCGAGGGTCGAGGACGTGTGACCCGAACCGGAAGGCATCGATGGATGCTCGCCAGGCGATTTCGCGCGTGCCGAGGGTGTCGCGACTCACGGCCTCGGCCTGCGCTTGCACCTCGGCGATCGCACCGCCGCCACCAATCGCACCGGCGGGTAGCGCCCGAATTGCGCGAACCGTCGCCGGTAACGCCGACCCGGCGACGAACGCCACGACCGTCACGACCCCGGCGACGGCAACACCGGTCATGACCAGACGCACGCGCCCGAGTCTGTGTGGAAGGACCGCAAGGGTGATCCACGCGGCGGCGCCGACACCAAGGGCAATCGCAGGGCCACGGCTGCGACTCGCACCGACGGCCGCAATGCACGCGACGGCGACCATCACCCAGAGGAATCCGCGTACCTGAGAGAGACGTCGCCCGGCCTGCCCAATGTCGTCGTGTGGGATGTCTCTGGGCGATGCAATCAGGGCGGAGGCGATCACCGATACCGGGACGACGACCCACGCCACCTCTGGCCAGATGATTCCGGCCACGCGCGTGCCGATCGCGACGACGACGCCCAAGGCGCCAAGGATGATCGGCATCGCCCCCTGAGGGACGGGGAGTCGTTCGTGCACCAGATCACGTGATGGCGGCACGGGGTTGGCACTGGCTGTCGGTATCGCGCCACGGGGAACGGGGGGCTTGCCCCCCACGCCGCCGACGGTGGCCGCATCGCCTTCCCCGCCGATGCGCAGCTGCCCTCCACCCCGTACGGCGGTCGGACGGAAGAACCACCGCGCGTGAGGCCCGAACGCCTCGTACGCGAGGGCCATCGCGGCGACGGCCGACATCGCCATCATCGTCCCGAGGTTCACCGGGTTGCCGAGTGTCCCGGCGGCGCGATCAGTGGTGACTGGCCCACCACGCGCGAGGTCGTACCCCACCGACTGCACAATCGCCACGACCGCCGGGATGAACCCGCCCGCGGCGATCGCCCGCACGACGCTTCGGGCGCCTGCGGGTGTGCGCAACGTCGGCCAGCATGCAGCGATGGCGACGAGCAGCGTGCCGACGAACAGCGTGCCCTGCCCCCGGTTGAGCGTCCCAAGCACGCTGCTGCGAGGGACGATCGATACGGCAGTTGAGGCACCAACCACCAGAAGGAACGCGACGAGCGACGCAACCCCGGCGCGACGCCATGGCTCGCCGGTGGACCATGTCGCGCGCAACGACACAACGGCATCGCGCCACGCTCCGGTGACGATCGCCTGCAGGATCGCCGTGCCGAGGATCAGGCTGGCGACGAACGTCTTCGGTGGTTCGATGCCGGCCAAGACGTCTGGCGCGTACACCACGTACGACGCCACGATGGCGAGGGGAAGCAGCGTCGCCGACCACCAAGTCGCCGCCCCCCCACTTGTGCGGGGCGGGGCATGGGAGTGGGGGCCGTCCCGCGATGTCACCAGGCGGTCGCGCCACCGTCGAGGGCAAGGACCTGACCGGTGACGTAGTCGGAGGCCGGCGACGCCAAGAAGACCGCCACGCCGGCGAGGTCGCGTTCGGACCCGAGGCGACCGAGCGGCACACGCGACACGATTGCCCCTTCGTGGACGCTGACTAACCCCTCGGAGAGGCGCGTCGGGAAGAAGCCCGGCGCTACGGCGTTCACGGTGATGCTGTGGGGTGCCCACTCGACGGCGAGCGACCGAGTGAGCGCCTCCACACCCCCCTTGCTGGCGGTGTACGCCGCGGCGCTGACCACCTGTGGGTCGGT
>CAILQO010000593.1 GCA_903836285.1 uncultured Chloroflexota bacterium | reverse complement strand
GGCTCGGGCGTTCCAGCACAGCACTCGTGCGCGGGAGATCCTGGGGGACGACGTGGTCGACCACTACGCGCTGACAGCGCTCCATGAGGCTGACGCGTATGACCGCGCGGTAACCGACTGGGAGCTGGCGCGCTACTTCGAGCAGTCATAACTGGAGGCGACACGTGTTTGGGCCACGGTTGCAGGGCAAGGTCGCGCTGATCACAGGTGCGGGTATGGGGCAAGGCCGGGCCGCTGCGCGCCTGTTCGCGGCACACGGTGCTCAGGTCGTCGTTGCGGATGTTGACGCGGCGGCGGCGCGGTCGACAGTGGACCTCATCATGGAAGCCGGCGGGACGGCGCTCGCCGTTTCCGGCGACGTGGGGGTCGAGGCAGACGTTCGACGGATGGTGGGTGAGGCCGTCGGTCGCTTCGGTGCCTTGCACATCTTGTACCCACAGGCCGGCGTGCTCTGGAAGGACCGCGATCGGTCGGTCGTGGAGACCGAGGAATCGTGGTGGGACCGCGTGATGGCGATCAACGTCAAGGGCGTGTACTTCACGTGCAAGTACGGCATCCCCCACCTGATCGAGGCGGGAGGTGGCGCCATCGTGGTGATCGGTTCGGTCTCGGCGCTGCGCGGGTTCACTCTCCCACAAGATGCGTACACCGCGTCGAAGGGAGCGCTGATCTCGCTGACCAAGTCGCTGGCGGTGCAATACGCGCGTCACGGAATCCGGGCGAACATCATCCACCCGGGGATCGTGGACACCCCGATGCAGGCGACATATCTGGCCGACCCAAGCAAGCGCGCAGCCTTTGAAGGATCGACCCCGCTTGGCCGCCTCGCTCGCCCGGAGGAAATCGCGCAGGTTGCACTCTTCCTGGCATCCGACGAGGCGTCGTACGTGACCGGCACAGAAATCGCCGTCGACGGCGGATACACCGCAACTGGGGGGTAGGTGGTTAGCTTGGTGTTGCGCGGGCCTCAAGCCACGCGACGTCGATTTCGAGGCCGAGACCTGGCGCGTCCGTCGGCCGCACCTTGCCTCCGACGATCGCTGGCGTACCGGGGAGCAAGGTCATTTCCTCAAGCGGGACGCCGGGCGGCGAGACGCCCTCGGAGCGCTCCCCCATGATGATCGCGGGCATGGCGAGCGAAAGGTGCTGTCCCCACGGGTAGTTCATGCCGCCGTGGACGATCATTGTGAGGCCGTGCGCCTCAGCGAGGTGAGCCACCTTCTGCCCCGCGGTGATCCCCCCGCACCACGCCAGGTCAGGCTGCAGGATGTCCACGAGGCCATGGGCGGCTGCCTCGGCGAACGGCTGCAGCGTGTACCAGTGCTCCCCGGACGCGAGGACCGCACCGGGCAGGCGTTCGCGAACCCGCCGGTAGCCCTGCATGTCCTCCGGAAGGAGGTAGTCCTCGAGCCACTTGGGGCGGTATGGCCGGATTGCCTCGCCGATGCGCACGGCTTGCTCCACGTTGAGGCTGATCCATGCGTCGACCATGACCTCAACGTCCGGACCGACCTGCTCCCGCGTGCTCGCGACCAGCTCCTCGGCCCGGCGCACGCCAGAGATACCGGCCTCCGGGCCGTCACGCAGGAAAACCTTGACCGCGCGGAACCCAAGCTCAAGGAACCACGCGATGCTCTCGGGTGTCCCCCACTGGAGGTCGGTGTTGCTCGCGTAGCACTCGATGGCCGACTTCTGCGGGCCCCCGAGCAATTCGTAGACGGGGCGCTTGAGCAGCTTGCCCTTCAGGTCCCATAGAGCGATATCCACCGCGCTCATCGCATAGGACGCGAGCCCGGCTGACCCATACGGTGCCGAAGCACGTCGCATCGCGTCCCAGTGCATCTCGGTGGCCATCGCGTCGGAGTCGGCGAGCAGGGGGGCGAAGTGACCGTTCACGATCTCGCGGACCGGGGCGCCATGGTTGGTGAAGCCGAACCCAGTGGTGCCGTCCTCTGCCGTGACGGTGACCGCGACCCGCGACCATCCGGCACTCCACCGTGCGCGCGGGTAGTCCGGGTAGCGAAGCATCGGGCTGGCGAAACCCGGGGTCGGCTGCCGTGGCACGCGGGGTGTCGTGCGCATCGGCGGTTCGAGGCGGATGGTGGCGGCACGGATGTCGCGGATGCGCATGGCAATGGTCCTTAGGCAGGCGCAGTGGCGGGTCTACCCGCGGCCAACAAATGGTTGCTTGATCGGAAGGACGGTCGCCTCGAGCATGGTCACGTGCGGGGGAAGGAGTGCCATCCACACGGCGGATTGGGCGAGGTCATCGACCGCCATGTTGGCCTCGGCTTGGGTGGTCGTGCTGTGGCGCTCGACGACGGTGTTGCCGGGGTTGAGGCAGCTGGCGGCGATCCCGAAGTCGCGGCCTTCGAGGGCAGTGACCTGCGTGAGGCCCCAGACCCCGTGCTTGCTCGATGAATAGGCGGCCGACCGTGGACGGACCCGCTGGGACGAAATGCTGGCGACGTTGATGATCCGACCGCCGCCCTGCGGCTTCATGATGCGGAAGGCTTCGCGCGTGCACAGGAACGGCGCGGTGAGGTTTGTGGCGATCACCCGGTCCCACGCGTCGAGGGAAAGCTCGTCGATCGGTCCGCCGTCGAATGCGCCCGCGTTGTTCACGAGCACATCGAGGCGGTGGTAGCGCGCCATCGTCGCGTCGAACACGTGCTTGACGTCGGCCTCGGCGGTGACGTCAGCAGGCACGGCGAGCACTTCAGCGCCGATTGCCTCCAGCTCTGCCACGGCGTCGGCGAGGGTGTCGGCGTTCCGCCCGGTGATGGCGAGGCGTGCGCCCTCCCGAGCCATGCCGCGTGCGATTCCGCGCCCGATTCCCCTGCCGCCCCCGGTGATCAGCACCACCTTGCCATCAAGGCCACCCATGGTCGCTCCCCTTCCGTGCCCAACGCGTGGGCGCCGCATCATAGCCGCGCATCGCCGCGAAGGCGCAACGGCCTGGGACCTTGCCCGTCACTCACTATTTATCGACGTGTGAGTTCAGGCGCGGCGACACGCGGCAGCGTCGGCCGCGAATCGGACACCATCCCGACCACCACCAGATCAGTTACGGCGAGTTGGCTCGACAGAACCCGAACGATTCGCGCACGAGGAGCGTGAACCCTTCAGACATTCCGTCGCACTCCGACGCTCATGGTGTCGGCACTGCGACGCCAAGGATGGCGACCGGCCCCAGGGTCGACCCAAGGGCAAAGGACTGCCCTCGGCACGGATGTTTTGGAGGGATCCCATGGCGCTCCGCATCAACTACAACTTCGAGTCCGTCTCGGCTCAACGAAGTCTCGGCCAGACCCAGCAGTCGTTCATGCGCGCGATCGAGCAACTCTCGAGTGGCCTGCGCATCAACAAGGCATCGGACGACTCGGCCGGCCTCGCCGTCAGCGAGAAGCTCAAGAACCAGGTCCGCGGTCTCAACCAGGCGCAGCGAAACGCTCAGGACTCGGTCTCCATGCTCCAGGTCGCCGAAGGCGCCCTGAACGAGACCCACGGCCTGCTTTCGCGCCTGCGTGAGCTTGCCGTTCAGGCAGCCAACGACACCTTGACCGCGTCCGACCGGCTGCACATCCAAGCTGAGTCGAACCAGCTGCTCGCAGAGATCGACCGCATCGCCGCAGCGACCCAGTTCAATGGCATCACGCTCATCGGCGGGACCGGGGTGGCGACCGGACTCACGTTCCATGTGGGTGCAAACAGCGATACCCCCGCCGGATCGAACGAGCTCACCTTCTCGCTCCAGAGCGCGTCGACGGGTGGCCTCACCACCGGAAACGTGATGATGTCGGCGCTCGGCGCGACCTCGACAGGTCAGCTCTCGAGTTTCTCGTTCCAGACGTCAGCGAACGCCGCGATCTCCGTGCTTGATACCGCGATTGAGACAATCAGCACCCGGCGTGGCGCGATCGGTGCGATGCAGAACCGCTTGGCCAGCGAGATCAACAGCCTTGGCGTCGCGTCCGAGAACACTGGGGCTGCGAACAGTCGCATCAGGGATGCCGACGTCGCGCAGGCCGTGTCCGAGATGGTGCGCAACCAAATCCTGCAGCAGTCAACGATGGCCGTCCTCGCACAGGCCAACCAAGCGCCGCAGATGGCGCTGCAGCTCTTGAAGTAGGACCGACGCTGCCAACCACCCCGTGAGGGGCTTCGAGGGGGTCGCCGGCTGGGCGGCCCCCTCGTCGATTCCTGTGCGCTTCTGGCCCGCGGACCTACACCGCGACCGCATGGCCCGTGCGCGCGGCCTCGTAGAACGCCAGGCACGTGCGCAGGGTGTGCACGCTGTCGTCAAGCGTCGCGATGGGCGTCGAACCGGTGGCGATGCAGTCCAGGAGATGGTCGAGGCACGAGGTGGCAATCGCCGGCCGGAGCTCCTCGACCGGAATGTCCGCGCCTGAACCGCTTGCGAGCATCCCTGCGCCGTCAGAGCCGTCGGCCGTGACCGGGTGCCACTTGCCGGCCTCAGGTGTCCCGTGGCGCGCCCGAATGGACATCCCGGGGGAGATGGTGCCGTCCCAGTCGAGGTCGCCCTCAGTGCCGACGATCTGCCACCCCATGAAGTAGTGGCCGCGCGGGCTTGACCACGTCACCTCGACCGTGGCTACGGCGCCTCGCGAGAACTCGAGCAACGCCACGCCATAATCCTCCTTCTCTGGGTGGAGGTCGTGGTGGACAAGGGTCCGTGCGACCCCGGTCACACGCACGATGCGATCCGCAAATGCCCACTCCAGCCAGTCGACGAGGTAGATCGCGTGGTCGATCCAGCCTCCGCCCGGTGCGCGTTTCGGGTCCATCCACCACGCGTTCGGGTTTGGTTGGCCTGGCCAATCCAGGCGCGCACCGTCCACCGTGAACCGCCCAACGAGAGTCGCACTCAGGGGCGTGCCGATCGCGCCGTCACGGATCATCCGAGCGAGTGTCCGGCCATGCGGTTGGAACCGCGTATGCGCCTCGAATGGAACGGCGAGTACGCCCGCGGCCGTGACGGCATCGCGAAGGCGTTCGGCGTCGGCAACGGTCATCGCACAGGGTTTCACGGTCACGAGGTGCTTGCCGTGGCGCGCCGCGGCGATGGCAACGTCGACGTGATCCGACGTGGCACACGCCGTCACGACGACGTCGACCTCCGGGTGCGTCGCAACCGCCATGAGGTCATCGGTCTCGAACGGGATGGACCATTGCTGGGCAAGCCCATGACGGTTGGCTGCATGGTGGTGCGCGACCGCAACGACCTCGGCGTCGGCCCGGCGCGCAACGACCGCCGGGACCTCCCGCCCGATGTACCAGTGGTCAAGGCCCGCGATTCCAATCCGTCGAGGCGCAGTCATGAGCGGTTTTCCCTTCGTAGGCGCAGCGTACTCTCGACCGACGCTGATCGCGTGCCCGTGGGGAGGCAACGTATCCTCGGGGTGACGATTGGCGTCATCCTGGAACGCGCATCATGACCGCTTATCCTGCCGGGGCCGATGACCGCCGCGTCGATGCCCTTGCACTTCAGGGGCTCGTCGCCGCCATCTTCGCGAAGGTGGGGATGGACGAGCGTGACGCTTCCCACCTTGCGGGTTCGCTGGTCACGAGCGACCTGCGAGGCGTCCACTCGCACGGCACCATGCGGGTACCGGAATACGTCGACAAGCTGGTGGCTGGAGGCGTGAACGCGCGCGGGCGGCCGCACGTGATCCGGGACGAGGGAGCCTGCCTCGTCGTTGATGCGGACAATGCGATGGGGCATGTGGCGATGCGCTTCGCGATGGAGCAAGCGACGGTTCGGGCGGGAGTCATCGGGATCGCCGCGTGCGCGGTGCGCGGGAGCAACCACGCCGGGGCGATGGCGTCGTACGCGATGCAGGCGCTCCCTCGCGACATGATCGGCCTCGCAACGACGAATGCCCTGCCGACGATGCCCCCGCACGGTGGGGCGTCACGCCTGCTCGGGATCAACCCACTTGCTGTCGCAATCCCTGCGGGGCGCGCGAGGCCGGTCGTTCACGACGCATCGTTCAGTCACGTCGCACACGGGAAGGTACGGGTTCTTGCCCAACGGGGCGCACGCCTCCCGGATGGTTGGGCGACCGACCGAAACGGCGTGCCGACGACCGACGCGTCCGCGGCGCTCGAGGGGCTCCTGCTTCCCATTGGCGGGTACAAGGGTGTTGCCCTGGCGATGGTGATGGGAGTGCTGTCGAGCCTGCTTTCGGGCGCGGCGTACGGCACCGAGCTCGGGTCGCTGGCGAACGGCCCCCGGGCCGGACAGGACGGCCATTTTGTTCTAGCGATCAGGGTCCAGGCGTTCGAGGACGTGTCCCGGTTCAAGCGTCGAGTTGACGCGCTTGTGGACGAGATGCACCGCGCGCCCCGCGCACCGGGCGTCGAACGGATCTACGCTCCGGGGGAGCTTGAGTTCGAGACGGAAGATGCAAGCCGGGCGTTGGGAGCGATGCTTGACCGCGACACCCGAACGGACTTGGCGGGCGTGGCGTCGATGCTCGGTGTCGCGTTCGATCCCGGATTGCTGGCCTGACCTCTGCCCGACGCGAGACGAGCCCCTTCCCCGGCGAACGCGTCCACCCGCCTTCGTGGGTGGTCAACCTTCCCCGTCAACGGCCACCCCCCTGCGACGGGAGGGGAGTGACCTAGCCTCGGCCCCTCCCCCGTTGCGTCGGGAGAGGGGGAGACCGCCAATGGAGAGCGATCAGCCGGCGGCAACTTGCGGGAGGTGGGCCATGGCCTCGGCGATCTTTTCGGCCGGGTAGTCGTAATCCTCCAACTGGCCAGCGAGGTACTTCTCGTACGAGACCATGTCGAAGTTGCCGTGGCCGCATACGCCGACGAGGATGACCTTCTTCTCGCCGGATTCCTTCGCCGCAAGGGCGGCATTGATGGCACCGCGGAGCGCGTGGGCCGGTTCGGGCGCTGGGACGATGCCCTCGGCTCGGGCGAACTGCAGCGCCGCCTGAAAGGTCTCAAGCTGGGAGTATGCGACTGGGGTGACGTGCCCGCCGTCGACCAGCTGGCTCAGCAAGGGCGCGGCGCCGTGGTAGCGGAGCCCACCGGCATGGATTCCGGGCGGGATGAAGTCGTGCCCAAGCGTGTGCATCTTCACGATTGGGGTGATGCCCACGGTGTCGCCGTAGTCGAAGGTGTAGACGCCCCGGGTCAGCGACGGGCATGCGGCCGGTTCGCACGCGACGATCTTGGTCTTCGTGTGGCCCAGGAGGTTCTCACGCACAAACGGGAAGGCGAGGCCACCGAAGTTGCTGCCACCACCGACGCAGCCGTAGATCTCGTCCGGGTATTCGCCGGCCATCTCGAACTGGCGGAGCGTCTCCTGACCGATGACCGTCTGGTGCATGAGCACGTGGTTGAGGACCGAACCGAGGGCGTACTTCGCGTCGTCGTGCGTGGCGGCATCCTCGACCGCCTCGGAAATGGCAATGCCGAGTGACCCGGGAGAGTTGGGGTCGTCGCCCAGGACCTTCCGTCCCGAGTTCGTGAGATTGGATGGGCTGGCGAAGACGGTTGCGCCGAACGATTCCATGAGGGTGCGACGATGGGGCTTCTGCTCGAAGCTAACCTTGACCATGTAGACCGTGCACTCGAGGCCGAACATTTCGCAGGCAATGGATAGGGCCGTGCCCCACTGCCCCGCGCCGGTCTCGGTGGTGATCCGCTTGACGCCCTCCTGCTTGCTGTAAAAGGCCTGCGCGACCGCGGTGTTCATCTTGTGGGAGCCAGATGGGCTTCCGCCTTCGTACTTGTAGTAGATGTGGGCGGGGGTGCCGAGTGCCTTCTCAAGGCGACGGGCGCGCACGAGCGGGCTCGGTCGGTACATGCGGTAGATATCGCGTACCGGCTCAGGAATTTCGATCCATCGCTCCGACGAGACCTCTTGCTTGATGATTTCCATCGGGAAGAGCGGAGCGAGATCCTGTGGGCCAACCGGCGCCTTTGTGCCGGGATGGAGGACCGGCTCCGGGGGGGAAGGCAAGTCCGCGATGATGTTGTACCAGTGCTTCGGGATATCCTCTTCCCCAAGGATGAACCGTGTACGGTCGCTAACCACCGATGTGACTCCTCCGTGCCGGGACGCCCTTCCGCCATCTGGGACGGCCCGGGTGGAGTATACGAGCGCCAACCACTCCTTCCCCCGGTTGCGTCTCGGGCGAAGGGGCAGGCGGGTGGGGGCGTCCGCCGAGTGGCGCCTCCGCGGCGGACGAGTTATCGCTCGAGTGCGACAACGGCTCCTAGCGCCGCAACTGCGACCGCGACTGCCAGGGCCGCGATCGTCCAAGGAACCCAGATTGGCGCCTTTTGTTCAGGGCCCGGGCCGCCCGCTACCGGCGACCCGGGTCCCTCATTAGGTGCTTCTGCCCAGATTGACGTCGCGTCGAGTGTCCCAACCCGTGTGAGGTCGGATCGCATCGCCCCCATCGACTGGTACCGCGCATCCGGGTTGCGGCGCATCGCCTTGAACGTGATTGCCTCAAGCGCCGCGGGTACCCCCCGAACTCGCGCCCGAAATGGGGGCGGTGACGACTGCACGTGTTGCGCCATCACCGCCAGTGCCGTGTCACCCCGGTACGGCGGATACCCGGTAAGCAGCTCGTACAGCATTGCGCCGAGGGCGTACACGTCGCTTCTCACGTCGCCTCGCTTTCCTTGCACCTGTTCCGGAGACATGTAGTCCGGGGTGCCCAGCGCGGGCGAAATGGAGCTGGTGGTGATCCGGGGTGCCCCCTCGAGCAACGACGCGCCGAAGTCAATCAGGCGAATCCTGCCATCGCGCCCGATCATGATGTTGTCTGGTTTCAGGTCCCGATGGACGATGCCTTGGTCGTGGCAGTACGCCAGGGCATCGCACAGCTGGAGCGCATACGTGATCGCTTCATCGACGGTTACGGGCGACCCCTCGTGCAGGTGGTCACGGAGCAGTCCACCGTCGATCCACTCAAGTGCGAGGTATGGCATGCGACCGCGCGCGACCTCGCCGGTGGCGACAACACGCTGCACGTTCGGGTGATCCAGCAACCGCGTGACCTCGAGTTCTCGGTCGTATCGGGCGCGCGCCCCAGCCTCCTCAAGCAGTTGCAGGTGCGGGATCTTAAGGACGACGCGTTCGCCCTCAGGGCCACGTGCCTCGAAGACGACGCCCATGCCGCCCTGTCCAAGGCGACGGACGAGCTGGTAGACGCCAATCTGGTCGCCAGGCGCGTACACCATTGGCCTGCATCGTATCTGGATCGGGTTCGCGCGGAGGAGGCGTGCGCGTACCGGGACGAGGCATGGGGGTTGAGCGCGTCAGCATTTTCACGCACAGGGAGCCGGAGGGTCTTACCCCCCAGCCCCCTGAGAAGATCACTCTCGCTGCCCCGACCTCCCTAGTAGGGGACGGAGGAGCGTTCGGTGGGAGGATGGATCGGGGGCTAGGCAGCGATACGCTCGACCTCGGCTTCCACGCCATGGTCGGCCAGATCCAAGCCCGCGACTTCCTCCGCGACCGTTGCGCGAACCGGCATGAATGCCTCGGCAACCTTCACGAAGCCCCATCCGGTGGCGTAGCTGACCACGGTGATGATCACCACACCGATGCCTTGGAGCAGCAACCACGTGACTGCGCCGGATCCGCCTCCGTAGAAAAGTCCCGCCTGCGAGATGCCAGAGACGGCGGGGTTTGCGAACAAGGGAACGATTGCCGTTCCGATGATCCCGTTGACGCCGTGAACAGGGAAGCCACCGACCGGGTCGTCGATGTGGTAGAGGTATGTGTCCATCGCCTTGATCGCGACCATCGTGACGACACCGGCAAGGAGCCCAAGGATGGTGGCACCAACTGGGTCAACGTACCCGGCGTTAGGCGTGATCATGACGAGGCCGCCGAGGATGCCGGAGATCGCGGCGATCGGGTCCCACTTACCGTCGACCCACCGAGTGATCGTGAGCGCCACCATCCCGGCGAGAGCGGCCGCGGTGTTGGTGGTAATCGCCGCCATCGCGCTCTGACGCGTGATGTCGAGGCTGCTGCCGGGATTGAACCCGAACCAACCGAGCCACAGGAGGCCGGTGCCGACCACTGCAAGCGGGAGGCTGTAGCCATAGCGCTCCGATGCCTCCTTGGCGCCGTCGACCCCGGCCGGGAGCGAGAGCGGGCGAACCGTGGCGCCAGACCCATCGCCTTGCATCCGCATGGTGATCGTATGACGGCGCTTCACTGACGCACCGAGGGCGATAGTGATCCCAAGACCGGCGACACCTGCCTGGATGTGGACAACCGTGCCGCCAGCGAAATCCTTGACGCCGAGCCCGGGAAGCCACCCGGTGGTCGTGCCGAGGGTTGCGAGGAAGCCGTTCGGGCTCCAGACCCAGTGCGCGATCATGGGCCACACAAGGACGGACACGAAGAGCGAGTAGATGCACCATGCGCCGAATTTCATGCGTTCCGGGACCCCCGCGCCGACGAGTGCGAGGGTGACTGCGGCGAACATGCACTGGAACAGCAGGAACACGGACGTTGGTACGCCGCTGACCGCACCGCCCTTGGAATCGAAGGCGACGGGCCAGGCCGTGTCAAGCCCGGCGCCGAATCCGAAGTCCGACGGTGAGCCAAGAAACCCGCCGTAGCTGTTCGGGCTGAACGACAGCGAGAAGCCGAACAGGACGAAGACGACGCTCATGATGCCGACGGCTGAGAGGCTCTTCATCAGGGCATGCACGACGTTTTTGCGTCGCGTCAGGCCTGCCTCAAGCAGTCCGATGCTTGGCACCATGATGAACACAAGGAACGTTGCCAACAGCATCCAAATGGTCGCCGGGATGTTGACGGCGATGCTCATTGCCCCATCGAGGGCGTTGGTCAGGGTCGCGTCCACGGGTCTCCTCCGATCTCGGTCCATGCCAGCCTGTGCGTTCCGCACGACGCCGCTCGAAGTTCTGGGCCGGTTGGCCGCTTTCGGGGCGTGACATGACGGTATTGCGACGCGCCGTGCCCACTCATCAGCGGAACGTACGAGTCTCTCCCGGACGCTTTGTGCATGCCGCACAGTTGGAGCGCCTCGCCGCTCTCCCGTCGCAACTGAAGTCGGCAGCCGGGTGCAGCTCCGCCCTCCCAACCCGCTTGTGGGCGCGCACGTCATCCTGAAATGCAGGTGTGGCAGGGGGCGAAACCGACCCCCCCCCCACGGAATCGCTGCGGTAGGGACGACGACGGACCGCTTGTGGTTTCGCGGCGATAGGCTGGCATGCACAGGAAGGGGAGTGGTACGTGAAGGCGCTTGACTACGTGGTGCACGCGATGCGACGCGAGGGCGTCGAGTACCTGTTCGGGTACCCGATGCATGCGCTCATCGAGGCGGCGGCGATTGGCGGGATCCGCCCGATCATCGCCCGGACCGAGAAGACGCTCGTCAACATGGCGGACGGCTACTCGATGGCGACGAATGGCACGCGCCCGGCCGTGGTCTGCGTCCAGGGGGGGCCAGGGATTGAGAATGCATTCGGCGGGGTCGCGCAGGCGTACGCCGACGGAACACCGATGCTTGTGCTTCCCGGAGGGGGCGAGGTACGGGCGCACGGTCTCGGCGGGGAGTTCGACCCATTGCCGGCGTTCAGTCACGTGACCAAGTGGGCGGCACGCGTACCGTCCGCGGATCGCCTGCCCGCGATGCTGCGCCACGCGTTTTCGCAGATGCGCAACGGGCGCCCAGGCCCGGTCCTGCTTGAACTCCCCCGAGACGTGATGGGCATGACCCTCGCGAACGTTCCGGAGCATGTCCCGGCGGTCCGCATCCGGAGTGCAGGTGACCCCGGCGATATCGAGACGGCCGCGCGTGTTGCGATGGCCGCGCCGCGCCTTGTCATTCACGCTGGCCAAGGCGTCCTGTGGGCTCAGGCGACTGAAGCACTCGTGGCACTGGCGGAGCTGCTCGATGCACCGGTCGTGACCACCCTCTCTGGCAAGGGTTCGTTCCCGGAGGACCACCGCTTGTCGGCGGGCGCTGGGGGCCTGTCGATCGCCCACGCCGCGGCGTTCGCGTTGCGTGAGTGCGACGTCGTGCTCGGGATCGGGTGCAGTTTCACGCAAGGATCGTTTTCGCCGCCGATACCGCCGGGAAAGGTGGTGATTCATGCGACGAATGAGCCTCGAGACCTGGACAAGCACGTGCAGGCGACGCATGCGATCGTTGGAGACGCGCGCCTGGTTCTTGAGCAGCTCGCCGAGGCGATCCAGACCTTGCAGGCGTCCGGCGTACGGTCCGCCGACCGATCGGGCTTCTTGCGGGGCGTGGAGCAATCGAAGGCGGCGCAGCGTGAGGCGCGCCAGTCGCAGCGCACGGCGTCGACGGCACCGATCAATCCGTACCGCGTGATTGACGAGGTGATGCGCGCGATTGACCCGGCGACGGCGATGGTGACGCACGATTCGGGGAACCCTCGCGACCAACTACTGCCGAACTACGTTGCGACGCGCGCGCGGAGCTACCTTGGGTGGGGGAAGTCGACGCAGCTTGGGACGGGCCTGGGCATCGCGATGGGCGCGAAACTGGCGCACCCCGGGATGGTTTCGCTCAATGTCATGGGGGACCTTGCCTTCGGCACCGCGGGACTTGAGCTGGAGACGGCGGTGCGCGAGCGGATTGGGACCGTCACCGTCCTGCTGAACAACTCGGTGATGGGCGGGTACACGGCGTACATGCCGGTTGCGTCAGAGCGGTTCGGCAGCAACCGACTTGGTGGCGACTACGTGGCTGTGGCACTCGGGTTGGGCGCGCACGCGGAACGGGTCGAGCGCCCGGAGGAGCTGGGCGCGGCGATCTCACGGGCGGTAGCGGCCTCCCGGGGCGGGCGACCAGCCTTGATCGAGGCGATCACGAAGGAGGAGCCAGTGTTTCTCCGGGCGCGCGACGCGGTCCTCGGATCGCAGTAGCGTTCAGTGCGGTTCCTCGGCGAGCAGGCGCCGGCCCACCTCGTTGCTGACGAGGAGGCCGGCATCCGTCAGGCGCGCGCACTGGTCGTCGATGTCGAGGAGGCCGTGGGCCGACGCCTCGGCAAGCGTGCGTGGCCACCGATCTCGGGGGTCGAAGGCATAGCGGTGACGGAAGCGGGCGAAGTCGATGCCTTCATGCCGGATCCGGAGGGCGAGGATCGCCGTCTCGCCGGCGCTGGCCGCCTCGTCGAGGAGTTCATGGCCCAGCTCCGGCCCAACGCCATCACGGTGGCGAGCGAGGTAGGTGCGAAGGTCGCGCACGTTCCATGACCGGCGCCCGCCGATGAACCGGTGCGCGGCCGGTCCGACGCCGATGTACGCCTCGTTCCGCCAGTACGCGCGGTTGTGTCGCGACGCGTGGCCCGGGCGCGCCCAGTTGGACACCTCGTCGTGCACAAGGCCCGCGCTCGCGACGATCGGCAGGGCGGCCTCGTACATGTCGGCCACGAGATCATCATCGGGAAGCGTCCAGCGTCCTGAGGCAACGTGACGCGCGAGTGGGGTCGCTTCCTCGACGGCAAGTGCGTACAGGCTGAGGTGGTCCGGCCCGAGTTCGAGGGCGCGCCTGAGGTGGTCGACCCAGTCGCTGACGGTCTGCCATGGGAGCCCATAGATCAGGTCGAGGTTGAGCGAGCGGACACCGGCGTCACGGGCGATGGCAACCGCACGGCACGCACCGGCGGCGTCGTGCGTTCGCCCGAGGTGACGTAACGTGGCGTCGTCAAGGCTCTGGACGCCGAGGCTGACGCGAGTGACGCCGGCATCGAGCCAGGCCGTGACGTCGTCGCCGTGGAACGTGCCCGGGTTTGCCTCGATGGTGACCTCGCTTCCGGTCCCGAGGCCACCGCGCGCCGACCTGAGTGCGTCGAGGATGCGTCCGATTTCCGGCGGCGGGAGGAGCGACGGCGTGCCGCCGCCGAGATACGTGGTGTCAAGCGGGATGCACCGCGCGCCGTCGGCTGCTGCACCGGCATGGATCTCGGTGATGACGGCGTCGACGTATTCGGGGATTCGGTGGCGCTCGCCGGTCGTGATCGCAAAGTCGCAGTAGGCGCACGCGGTTAGGCAGAAGGGGACGTGGACATACGCGGCGCGCGGGGCGTCCCACGGGTCCCGGCCATCCCGATCAGGGGTCATTGAACGGAGGGTAGCGTGCCACCTGCTGCACCCCCAACGTCCACTCCGCAATGACTGCGCCCCCCTTCCTCCGTCAGGTGGTCAGTCGCATGCGCCTCCGTAGGAGGTCCCTGCGCCGTCAACTGCCCCCGTTGCGATCGCCAGTCCAATGTTCCTAGGACTCGCTCACGCTGCGACGGGACAGGGGCGTGCGGTTGCCGAATACTTGCAGAATGAGGCGCCCGGGTATCCATGACCGTCACGCTCACGTCCACGACCCGGACGTAATTGCCTCGCGAGAGGCGCACGGGGCGCGTGATGCGTGGTTCGCACTGCAGAACCCACCGGGGTCGAAGCGTCTTTCGAGCCCTGCACGACTGATCCGGGCAATGGACGCTGGCGATGTCCCGTTCGCAGATGCCCTGGCGTTCGGTTGGCGCGACCACGGTATGTGCGTCATGCGCAACGATGCAACGGCCGCGATGCGCGACGCCTTGGACCCCAAGGATCGAACCCGCTTGCGCTGGTTTGGCGCCGCCAACCCCGCCGCCGGCACTGCAGCCGTCCAGGAGGTCGCGCGCCTGGCTTCTCTCGGTTTCGCTGGGGTCGGGGAGCTGTTCCCGGATGGGCAGGGCTTCGACGTCACTGACCGGAGGGTGGTGGCCCCATTTCTCGCCGCGTGCGACGACCTTGGCATGGCCGTCGTGGTCCATGCGAGCGACCCGGAAGGTCCTGGCTTCCCCGGCCGCGACTCGACGACGCCCGCAAAGGTTCTCGCCCTCCTGGACATCGTCAGCGACGTGGCGCCGGGGTTGCCGCTGGTGGTGGCGCACCTTGGTGGGGGCTTGCCACTCCTTTCGAGCGCCGTGGACGTCCGGCATCGAATCGAGCGGACCCGTGTCGTGTTCGACACCGCAGCCTGCGCGTACCTGTATTCGCCGGCACAACTGCTGTACGCGGCCCGGTGCTTGCCGGGGAGGATCGTGTTCGGGTCCGACCATCCTGTCTGCGGCATCGATCGCACGCTGCGTTGGGTGCGCGAAGCAGGATGTGATCCGGCAGAGATTGGGTGAGGGGGGGTAGGGCAAACGCTCCGTCCCCCTGCGAAAGCGATCACCTCGTTTCGCCCGGTGGCTGGTAGCTTGAGCCACTCAAGTCCTCCGAATGAGGTGCTGCGCTCAGGAGGACCTTGTTGCGTGAACGGCCCCAGTTGCGCCGGGAGACGGGGGGAAT
>CAILQO010000592.1 GCA_903836285.1 uncultured Chloroflexota bacterium | reverse complement strand
GGTGGCCGACGCGGGGGTCATTGAGCACCTGTATGGCGAAGCAACGTGCGCTCAAGCACGCGCTGCGCCGTCACATCTGGCGCCGCCACTGATGACCACGATCCTCGAGTCCGCAGCATTCCTGATCCTCGGTCTTCGTGGAGCCATGCCAGCGACGTCCATTGGGGCACGGCACTGTCGTTGTGTTGGGGCCTCGGTTGCGCCATGCACGGAGCCGTGGGTCCGACTGACCAGTGGAGGCAGTTCGCCCTGACCCGCCCGCCGTGCGGCGCTTCCTTCGGCGATTGATGCTTGGGTACGAATGGCAACACGTGTGGTCGGCTACCACTCCGGGTTTCCGGCCGGCGATGTCGGCGGGGACTATTCTTGGTCCGACCAACGCTTCGCATGCGTGGTTTTGGGGGCACGTGCTGATGGCTCGTTCGTGGAACTCGCCGCTCCGAGCCCGGTTTCGCGCCGCTGCCGCTGCTTCCTTCGAAACTGAGCGGCGTTCGGGCGCCGGCCCGGGCCAAGTCCTGTCGGTCACTGAGCTCTGCGAGGTGGTCACCTTGCAGCTGGCGGAATCGTCGACGCTGCGCGGAACCACGGTACGGGGCGAGGTGGTGGACCAGCGGGCAAACCGCGGCCACGTGTACTTCACGTTGCGTGATGCGACGAGCTCGTTCTCCTGCGTCAGGTGGGCAAGCGTGGTCGGTGAGCCTCTTGTCAATGGTCGCTTGTATGACGTGACCGGCAAGGTCGAACTTTGGGCGGCCCGAGGCCAGATCAACTTGATTGTGTCGCGGGTACGTGAGGTTGACGCGGGGGAGCGCCATCAGGCGCTTGAGCGCCTCACGGAGCGCCTGCGCCTCGAAGGCGTGTTCGACCCGGATCGGAAGCGCCCCTTGCCGCGATGGCCATCGCGGATTGGCGTGGCCACCTCCGCAGACGGCGCCGTCATCCACGACATTGCAACGGTGATTGGCAGGCGGATGCCACTTGCGGAGGTGGTCATGGCGCCCTGCCCGGTGCAAGGGGTCGGTGCTTCCGGTGGTATCGCCGCGGCGGTGCAGGCACTTGCTCGCGCTCGGGTTGATGTCATTGTCGTCGCACGTGGGGGTGGGTCGGCCGAAGACCTTGCCTGCTTCAACGAGGAGCTGGTGGTCCGAGCCATTCGGTCCGCGTCGGAGCAGGCGCAGATTCCGGTGGTCTCCGCCGTCGGCCATGAGACCGACACCACGCTCTGTGACCATGCAGCAGATCTGAGGGCGCCAACACCGTCGGTTGCCGGGGAGCTGATCGTCCCGGATGCGGCAGTCCTGCGTGGAAACGTGCTATCGCTTTCAGTCCGATCGTCTCAGGGCGTTAGGCGCCGTTTATTTTATTTTTCACGTGCGATACACGCTACCGATCGGCGAATGCACCTCGCGTACAGGACCGTCGCCGAACGTGTCAGGCTGCGCCTCGCCACGCTTGACCGAGCGATCTCGGCATCAGTGCCCGGACGGATCGAGGCACTTGCCGTGCGGGGAAACGCACTCGAGGTGCGGGCGCGGACTGCCATTAACGCGCGCCTCGGGCATGCGGGTTTGAGGGTTACGGCCGCCGATTCGGCCCTGCGGATCCTGAACCCGCTTCGGGTGCTGGATCGCGGCTACGCCATCATCGAAGCACCCTTGCGCGACGGACGAGATGCCGGTCCGGTGACAAGGGTCACGGACCTTCAATTTGGCGATGCCATCCGGCTCCGATTGCGTGACGGCGTGGCCAATGCGACCATCACGGGGCTTGCCGTCACGGATGCAGACCGAGACGTCTGAACTGAATGGCCGAATTATCCGGTGGAGGCGAACATGTCTGGCATGACCGGGCCGGTGGGGGAACTCGGCGCGCGCCTTGATGAATT
>CAILQO010000591.1 GCA_903836285.1 uncultured Chloroflexota bacterium | reverse complement strand
TGCCATCCATGCTCCCATGCCCTTCCTCGGCGCCATGAGCGCCATGGGTCGCCCCCGGTACGCGTTCCTTGCCGTTGGCCCTTCGTCCACCTAGGTCACGGCTATGTCGCGCACGTGACGCGCAGCGCGACCCAGTTGCCCACGAGTATCCCGACGCACATCGTGGTGCCGCCCACGGCCGGAAGACTAGTACCGATGGTGACACGCTCTGTGACTCGGCGTCCGACATTCATTCCCACGAGCACCCGGACGGCCACTCGTTCGTCGACACCGGCGCGCACGGGTACCTGCTCCGCCAATCGTGCGCCCGCAGCGAAACGTCGGACCTGAACCCTTCTTCCCCGTGCCCAGCGTCTCACCTCCTATGCGTGATACCTTGCAAAGCGGACACGCCGTACGCACGAGCGTGCTGCGAAGAGGTTTGCCATGTTCTGTGCCGGCTGTGGTGCGCAACTCGCCTCTGACTCGAGGTTCTGTCCGAGTTGTGGTCGCCCAACTGCCGTCCCGGCACCTGCCCCACCGAGATACGGATCGACCTTCACCGCCACGGGCATGGCGGGCATTGATGGCATCGCCTATCTCGAGGAACTGCGACGAGAGCTATCCCAGACCGAGCTGATGCAGCTTGAAATGGTCGTGCGTGCCGAACGTAAGGATTACGGCACGATGATGGCTTTTGCTTGCATCGGGTTTGTCGGCATCGCTGGGATCAACCGGTTCGTGATGGGGGAAGTCGGCCTTGGCATCCTGTGGCTGCTTACGTTCGGCCTGTGCGGGATCGGTACGATTATCAATCTCGTGACCATGCGTGGCAACGTAGACCGCTTCAACTATGACCTTGAGCTGAGGCTGACGAACGAGTTCCTTGTGCGCAAGCGTGTTCGCGAGGGTCGGCCGTAGGCTGCGACCCCCGTGCGCATTCCTCGGGTGGCGTCTGGCGTGATGGCGATTGGCTTCCTCTCAATCGCGGCTCTTGTCTCGCCAACGATCCTTGAGGCGAACCCGCTGCCATGCCTGTTCCGGCGGTTTGGGCACCCCTGTCCTGGTTGCGGCATGGCGCGCGCCCTGTCGTGGTTGTTGCACGGGCACCCTCGTCGGGCCTGGGCACGCAACCCGCGAGTGTTCCTTGTTGCGCCGCTCCTCGCCTGGTTGGTGATTGACGGAGGGGCCGTGCGGTGGCGTCAGGCGTCCTCGAAGTAGTCGCCATCGACCCTTCGGATGACATGCGTGTCCACGGTACGGACGCCGACGCCGTGGTCGATCATCAGGTCGACGAGTTGCGCGCCGCCAACCAGGACGATGCGCGTGCTGATCGTCCGAACGTAGTCGCGTGCCTCCGACGTGAACTCGGAGGTGGTGATTATGACCCCTTTGTCGGCCTTGTGGCCCTGCATCGCACCCGCGAACGCCTGCACCGTGGGGCGCCCGACGTTAGTCTGCCACCGCTTCGCCTGCAGGTAGACCGCATCGAGGCCGAGACGATCCTCGGTGATGATCCCGTCGATGCCGCCGTCGCCCGATCGGCCGGTCACTTGCCCGGAGGCGGACGAGGCGC
>CAILQO010000590.1 GCA_903836285.1 uncultured Chloroflexota bacterium | reverse complement strand
GCGCAGATCACCGGCGTGCCGGCCTGCAACGCCTCGAGTGGGTCGAGGCCGAACCCTTCGTACGTCGACGGAAAGACGAACGCATCGGCCATTTGGAAGAGGGCGGCCTTGTCTTCCTCAGCGATGAAGCCGGGGAAGTGCACGCGGTCGGCAACGCCACGGGCACGGGCGCGTGCGCGCACATCTGGGAAGAGGGTGGGGTTCCGCATGGGGTCGGGGACGCGCCCAGCGATGACGAGGTGCCACCCCGAACCCGGGTCGAGGCCCGCGACGGCATCGATGAGGGACAGCACGTTCTTGCGGACGTCGAATCCACCTAAGTAGAGGAGAAAGCGGTCGGGCAGGCCGTGTTTGGTGCGCACGGCGTCGCGACGGACCTGCGGGACGGGGACGCCGATTGCCTCGTCGACACCGAGGTAGACCGTGCGCACGCGGGATGCCGGGACGCCGAGGTGGCGGATGATGTCCCGGCGCGAGGCGTCGGAGTCGGCGAGGATGACGTCGGCGCGGCGCGCACCGGCGGTCACGAGGCGGTTGTAGAGGCGCACAAGGGGGGTCGGGGCGTACGCCGGCATCACCAAGGGGATCAGGTCGTGGATGGTCGCGACGACCGGTACGCCGCGCGACACGACCGGCGGTGCGAAGTACGGGACGTGCATCACCGGTGCGCCAACTTGGGCGGTGAAGCCGGGGAAACCCACCTGTTCCCAAGCGATCTTGGCCAGGCGGGCTGGCAGGCCGGGCACGGCTGGGCGAGACACGGCGGGTACGGTGCGGAAAGGGTGCGCGCCAGTGGGAAGGCGTTCCGCGACAGGCACCGGCACGAACGCATCGTCGAGGGTCTCGGCGGCGGCGACCAAGTGCGCGAGGTACTGCCCGCTCCCGGTTGCCGGGTGCGCCAAGAAGTGCGCGTTGATGGGGATGCCGTGTTGCGCCGCCACGCCGTGGGAACGGATGACCGTCACCCGGCGGCACCCACTGCCACGAGTACGATTTCGGCGATGCTTCTGGCACTCGATATCGGGAACACGAATGTCGTCGCCGGCCTGTTTGCGGGCGACGAGATTCGGGCGGAGATGCGCGTCGCCACCGATCGCGATCGGACCGCCGACGAGTGGCACGTTCTCTGGGACAGCTTGTTGCGGATACGCGGGTTTGGCATTGGCAACGTCACCGGTGCCTGCATCGCCAGCGTCGTGCCGGGCCTGATCGCCCCGTTCGAGGTGTGGTTGGCCGAGGCGCGCGTTCCCACGGTCACCTGTCGATCAGGCGACGACCTCGGCGTCGGGGTCGATATTGACAACCCTGCCGAGGCCGGGATCGACCGCGTGCTGAACTGCCTCGCGGCGAAGTACCGACATGGGGCGCCCGCGATCGTCGTCGACATGGGGACCGCGACGACCTTTGACGTGCTGTCACGCGAGGGGAACTACATCGGCGGGGCGATCGCGCCGGGTATGGGGGTGGCACTTGATGCCCTCGTTGGCCGGACGTCTCAGCTGCGCCGCGTCCCGCTTGTCCGCCCGCCGAGTTCGATCGGCAGGTCGACCGTGCAGGCGCTGCAGTCTGGGGCGATCCTCGGGTATGCCGGCCTCGTGGAGGGGCTGGTCTCTCGGTTGCGCGCCGACCTTGATGAGGCGGTGCCGGCGATCGCGACAGGCGGCCTCGCACCGCTGATCGTGCCGGAGACGACCGTTTTTGCGCACATCGACCCGGACCTCACGTTGCACGGCATCCGGCTGGCGTGGGAGCGCCTGCGGGGCATCGGGAGGGCGGCGTGACGATATTGGCGGGTAAGCGCGTGGTGTTGGGCGTGTGCGGGTCAATCGCGGCGTTCAAGGCGGCGCAACTGTGTAGCACCCTCGTGCAAGCCGGCGCCGAGGTCGATGTGATCTTGACGAAGGCGGCGCGCGAGTTTGTCACGCCGCTGACGTTCCAAAGCCTGACGCGACGGGCGGTCTTCGGGGACTTGTACGGCGACGTCGAGGCGAACCCGTCGCTGTCGAGTGCCCACGTGGACGTGGGGATGCACGCCAACGTGATGGTCGTTTGCCCGGCGACAGCGACGACCATTGCCCGGCTGGCCCACGGCCTCGCCGACGACATGCTGGCGTGTACTGCGCTGGTGTCGCGCGCGCCGCTAGTGGTGGTGCCGGCGATGAACGTGGCGATGTGGGAACACCCGGCGACGCAGGCGAACCTCGCTACGCTGCTCGGGCGTGGGGCGGT
>CAILQO010000589.1 GCA_903836285.1 uncultured Chloroflexota bacterium | reverse complement strand
CTGGGTGCCGGCGAATACATCGCAACCGCACGACCCGATGTCGACGCGCGGGTTGGACGTACCAGTTGGTCGACCGATCATCGTCGTTGCACTCAGCCGACGTCTGGACGACCGGTCGTGGTCGGTCGAGAATGAGGGAGAGGTTGCGATCGGTCGCCTCGCGCGAGCCGCCTTCGACTGGTTCGCAACCGATTTGGGCACGTGAGATCACCGTTTGCAAGACGACTCAACGCGGGCCGACCGTCACGATCGGTCGGCCCCCAAGATGCCTGCGGGGATCCGACGGCAATTACTCTTCGCCGTCCTCGTCAGCATCCTCTTCCTCCTCGTCGATGGAGGTCACCGTTTCGAGGATCGTGGCGTACACCGCCCCAAACTCCTCGAGCACGGCGGCGCGCCTACCCTCAAGGTCAGCAGGCAGCCCCTTGTCGACGATGAGCGCGGTGAGGCGCGTCGCCGTATCAAGGATCGCCACGGCCAACGTGGTGTCGACCTCCTCGAACTCGTCATCGGCCTCCGCGGGGGGCGCCGGCGGACGCTGGTCACGGAACGGTGGACGGCGATCGCCGCCACCGGGACGGTCATCGCCTCGACCGCCGAAGGGCGGACGTTCTCCGAATGGAGGCCGGTCGCCCCCGAAACCGCCTGAGCGGCCGCCACCGAATGACTGGCGGTCACCGCCGTAGCCCGGTCGCGACCGGTCGAAACCACCCCCGCCGCCACGAAATCCACCCCTATCCCCACCGTCGCTGCGCCCACCCTCATAGTTGGGTCGGCGGTCGCGATCAAACCCGCGCGGGCCACCCCCGCGATGGCGATCTGTCATTCGAGTCAAACTCCTTCCGGCAAGTCAATAAGTATACGTTCACCCGCCGGAGGCACAGGATCCGAACTCGTCTCGGTCGGTTCGCCCCATGGCCTACGCGTGCCCCTCGACTTCCCGACGGATCAACCCGACAAGGGCGACGGTTGCGTCACCCACCGCCGTGGATTCCGCGTGGGCAAGTTCATCGACGAGCTTTGGGTTCGACCGTCGGCTCATGAACGCCTCCACGACCCGGATTGCCCCATGGCGACGCGCCTGCTCCAGATCACCAAGCTCGGACACCATCTCCGAGACGGTCCGCTTGAGTCGGTCCAAACGTGCGGATGCAACGTCCCGGCCAGTGGGCGTCATCAGCTTGGGGACGAAGTCGCGCGCCTTCCCGTCAACCCACGCCGGAATGCGCTCCCCGAGGTACGTCTCGAGGAAGGTGCCAAGGTTTTCGCCGAGCCAATCCTTGAAAGACTCACCGCGAGCTGCGAACTGCGTGTCCTGTCCGCGGAGCGTAATCTGAATGTTCCGGTAGAAGGCGGGCATGCCCACGTTGGCGTCAATGGTGTCCGCGTCATACAGGCACTTGCCAGCCAGGGAACTCTCGGGAGTTGCCACGAGGTGCTCGATGATCGCCTGTTCAACCTCGTCGACGATGCTGCTACCGAATCCCCGGCGCTCAAGGAGCACGCGCGCGACCGCTCCGCCGGAAACGTGGTGCACCGATCCGGACAGGCCCAATTGATCGTAGATTTCCGTGACTGCGTTGGACCTGGCGGGAGCAAGTGTCTCGTTGCGCCAGAAGCCGTTCGCATCGATGATGCGCTTGCCATCCGATCCCGTCAGGATCTCGCCGTCGTAGCTCTTGGTGACGTCATGCAGCGTAGCTGCCAATGCCACGACATGAGGGTCAGCACCCTCCGCGCCGGCGAGAGTCCCTGCAAGCCCACGCACCCGGCGCATATGCTCGTGCGTGTAGTTTCGCCACGAGAACCCGACCCAATCCTCGTCCCACAACTGGTGTGTCTCAGCGACGAGGTCGTCGAGTTCGGCAACGGTTGCCCGATGGTACTGATCCGGCACGGCGCGTCCTTTCCCCAAGGGATGCGCGAGTGTAGCCCCGCAACGCACGACACCGAACCGAGGCCCACGTGCCAGAGTCCATGGACCTTCACCTCCACACTCGTGCCAGTGATGGTCAGTGGACCCCAGCAGGCCTGATCGCGCGCGCAAGGGCAATCGGTGTCGGCACGATTGCCGTCACCGACCACGACGTCACCGACGCGGTCCACCCGGCCCGTTCGCTCGGTGCCAGCGCAGCGATCACCGTCATTCCCGGGGTCGAAGTGACCGTCCACTGGCGAAAGGTGCCACTTCACTTGCTCGTCTACGGAGAGCCGGTCCTTGGCGCAACCGTATCCGCGCTTCTGGCACGAGCGCGCGAATCGGTCGATCAGTGGGTGCGCTTCCGCGCCAACGCGTTGCCGGACGGTCTCGTGCGTTCGCGCCTTCTCTCCAGAAACGACACCCTCTCCGTGGCTGCGTTGGTTCGCGCAGCTCGGGGCTGCGGCGTTGCGATCAGCCATGGCATGCCCGACGAAAAAGTAAACCCGCTACACCCCGCCGCCATACCCGGGCTTGACCTGACTGAGGTCGCCGACATCGCGCATAGCGTGGGCGCCGTGCCGATCCTTGCGCATCCGATGCGCGTTGGCACACTCACCCGCGCGCTCGACATCAACACCCTCGAAGCGCTTCTCGACGAGGTGCCGGCGATTCTCGGCGTCGAAGTGATGCACCCGCGCCACGGGCAACCACAGCGCGAGGCCCTTGCCGAACTCGCGTCGCGCCGTGCGATCCTAGTGACGGCAGGATCGGACTCGCACGGACCTGCCCGCGCCCGACCGCCCATCGGGTGGCCGGAAGAGCTGTCGCGCGACTTCCTCAAACGCGTCCGCCCGTGAGGTCGTATCTACCCACATCCCCGGCCGGACTTCGGACCTGACCGCAAATACCGCAGGAATACCCCATGGCGACGCCACGAACACACCTATTCGACACCGCCCTGCTCGACCGACACGCCGCGGTGTCTCGAGGCATGCGCGTCCTGGACCTCGGATTTCATGACCATGCGGGCGCCGTGTGGGCTGCCTCGCGGGGAGCCGACGTCGTTGCGCTTCGCCCCTCAATCGATCTGGCAACGGGCGTCGAGACCATCGCGCGTGATCGTGGCGCGAAGCTCGAGGCGCGACTCGCCACCTCGATTGGCGACGACGACGAGGGATCGTTCGATGTGGTGCAGCTGATCGCTCCCTTCTACCTCGGGAACGGCCCCGTGCGTTCCGCCTTCCAGATGGCCGCCCGGGCCCTTCGCTCAAATGGCACCCTCTGGTTTCAGGCGCACCGGCGCCACGGTGCCGAGACG
Organism: uncultured Chloroflexota bacterium; assembly: GCA_903836285.1. Classification (GTDB taxonomy): domain Bacteria; phylum Chloroflexota; class UBA11872; order UBA12225; family UBA12225; genus CAILQO01. The sequence goes on along the minus strand of CAILQO010000589.1, from coordinate 12,755 downwards.
TTTGCCAAGATCGCCTGCGAGTCGTTCACCGACGTCACGCAGGTGGACATCGGCACTGCTCAGGTGCGGCTATACCGTGCCACCGGTCCGCACCCTCCGGTACGGCCGACGTCAGGAGAGGGCGCAATCATCGCCGGCGGCACCGACCACACCGTGACCGTGCGCTCGACGACGGTCACGCTTCGCCTCGGCGAAGGCGTCTTCGGGGCGAGGGGCATCGACCCTGCCACGACCTACCTGCTGGATCGTGCAGAGGTGCCGGATGATGCGTCCGTCCTTGACCTGGGATGCGGGTCCGGCGCGATTGGAATAGTCCTCGCCGCCGAGTCACGCCGCCGACGCGTGGTCATGTCCGACGTGTCAAAGGCCGCCGTCGACCTTGCGAGTGCGAACGCCGCCCGAAACGGCATCACTCGTCTGCGGGTCCTGCTTTCCGATGGCGTCGAGGGCCTCGCACATGACCGATTCGACGTGATCCTCTCAAACCTCCCGGCGCATCGGGGGCACGTTGAGGACCCCGCACTCGCCGCACGCCTGATTACGGGGTGCGCGCGCCACCTCGTGCCGTCAGGGGTTGCGTGGTTCGTGGTCAACCGCGCTCGAGGTATCGAGATTGAGGCATCGCGCGCGTTCCGCATGGTCGAGGTCGTCGACCAGAACGGTCGGTACAAGGTAGTGCGATGCGCGACGCCTCGCGGGACGCGGGCGTCACGACCCTAGGCGTCCGATCGCATCGCGGTACACTCGCCGACAGGGGTGACGCCCCGGCGGGGAGGCGCGTCTGGTCCGGTGACTGGCGCAGTCTTCAAAACTGTTGGGCCGTCGTTCAGCGGCGGCCGGTGGGTTCGACCCCCATGCGCCTCCGCCATGAACGGTCCCACGCCCTTGGCCCTAAGTGATCGTCGCGCCAGTCGTCGCGGGCGCCGACGATTGAAGTGCCGAGTGCAGTGATGGTGCGTGTTGTGCCAACCAACTGGACCGACCGACGAACATTCCGACTAGCCAAGCGGTAGTTCCACGGAGTGTCCTGACGTAACGCTGCGGAAGATAGCGTCGGTCACCTCCATGTAGCGCAGCCCATCGATGAACGACGGCTCCGGGTCACGCTTGCCTGCACGGACGGCATTAATGAAATCAGCTTCGGCCTGCCACGTGCCCTCTTCGGCCGCCGGTATCACGTACTCGTGGAGTGCGGCGTCGGTACGCTTCCCGACCAGAATCCGTCCGCTCCCCGGCGCGTCGAGCCCAGCCAGATACCGGATCGTGCCCTCGGACCCGTAGACCTCCACCATGTTCGGTTCGCCGCCGAACCGGCCCACGCCGCTGAACGTCGCCGCGAGAATGGCACCGTTCGCCATGGTTGCCGCAACCGCCACGGAGTCCGGCCGGTCAACATGCGTCTGACCGGCGCCCTGATTGGTCTGGGCCGCCGGGCGCTCGGCGATGTGCGTCGCCGCGGTCGCGGTCACCGAGGCAATCGGCCCGAGCCAGCGCTGGACCACCTCGAACAGCATGCCGAGGTGCATCGTGTTGACGCCTGAAATTGACCCGACCTGTCGCCAGTGCAGTGGCGCATTCGGATCAACATAGTCCTCGATGAAGTGCCGGATATTGACGTGGAACACTCGCCCCACGTACCCCTCATTGAGCAATCGACGCATCGCGCGGTCGCCGCGCATGTAGTGCGGGGGCGGGCAGAGCATCGCCGTGCGGTCGGTCCGCGCCCACGCATCATGCATGAGGCGTGCGTCAGCGAAGTCAAGCGCCATGCGCGCCTGGCAGAACACGTGCTTCCCCGCCTCAAGCGCCGCCACACTATATGGACGGTGCAGATACGGTTGCGTCCCGATCCAGACGACGTCAATCTCGTCGGACGCGATCAACGCCTCCGGCGACTCGTACGTGCGCGCAATCGCGTACTCAGCCGCCGCCCGGGCGGATGACTCGGGCGTGCTGTTTACCACGCCGACAAGCTCCACTCCAGGTAGGGCGCGCAGGCCAGGTACGTGCCGCTGACGGCAGATCGCACCCGCGCCGATGAAACCCACCCGGATTGTCCCTGACGTGCCCATCGCCTCTCCCTCCGGACCACATCCGAGTTCGCCTCGGGGGTCACTTCGATGGTACCCGCGCCCCCACTTCCGGTTGCCGCTACCCGGAAGCCTTCCTACAATGCCCCAGCGTTCCGTCGACGCAAATCAGGCTTCGCCCGGCAAAAGAAAGGCAGCCCCACTGATGGCGACCGTGACCACCCCGAAGGTCGACCTTGAGAAGTTCAACCGCGACGGCTACCTGATCGTCGAAGGCATCTTTGACCCGGCGGAAGACCTTGACCCGGTCGTCGCCGAATACACCGATCTCCTCGAGCGGCTCACCGATGAGTTCCTCGCGAGCGGTCGTATCTCGCGTGACTATCGCGAGCTGCCATTCGCGCAGCGCCTCGCTGGCTTCCTTCAGGAAGCAGGCCCAACTGCATTCCAGCACTTTGATATCTCGCTCCCGTTCAACGGCGTCACCGAAGCAACCCCAATCCACACTGGCCCTCAGGTTTTCGGTCTCTTGCGCAACCGCCGCTTGCTCGATGTCATCGAGCAATTCATCGGAGGAGAAATCCTCTCGAACCCGATCCAGCACGTGCGCATCAAGCCTCCGTCGCGCCTCCTCGGCAAGGAATTCCGCAACACGCTCGTTGGGCAGACCGACTGGCATCAGGACCAAGGCGTCGCCCTTCCGGAGATGGACGAAACCGACGTCCTGACCTGCTGGATGCCCATCTTCGATGCCACGGTCGAGAACGGCTGCCTTTGCGCCGTGCCGGGCAGCCACACGCAGGGGCTTGCGACACACTGCCCCGGAAAGAGCGAGGACCGCAAGGGCCTGCACATCCCGGACGAGATCAGAGGTGACACCTGGGTCCCGCTCCCAATACCCCGTGGCGGCGCGCTGTTCCTCCATCGGCGCACGATGCACGCCTCGCTCGACAACGCAAGTGACGGCATTCGCTGGAGCTACGACCTCCGGTACCAGCCGGTCGGTCAACCAACCGGTCGGCCATGGTTCCCTGCCTTCGTCGCCAGGTCTCGTTCTGCCCCGGACACCGAGCTGACCGACTGGACCGTCTGGGGTGCCAAATGGCTCGAAGCCCGTACGCTGCTCGCTGAACACACTGGCGGCAAGATCAAGACCAACCGTTGGACCGGCGAGGAAGCCGTCTGCGCCGCCTGACCCAAAGGAACCGGCTACGTGACCATCTGGGAACACCGCACCGTCACAGTCTCATATGAAGGGGGCGACTGGCGCGTCAACTTCGGCGATGGCGACGCCCTTACTGGCCTTCAGGCCGTGCTTGACTACTACGGCAGCCGGGGCTGGGAGCTTGTCACCGTCCAGCCACAGGCGTGGACCGCCGGTTCCGGACAGTTTGGGCCGTGGGACGTCAACCGTTTGCTCGCGGTCTTCAAGCGGGTCGCGGCCAACTCGCCCTCGGGCCCGCGATGATCGCGTGGCAATACGCGTACCTGATCGTCGCGGTTCGTGGGGGCGAGCATGTGGTCGCGAGCATCGACGGCATGCCCGTCGACCTGAGCACGGCACGGACGCCATGGGATGTGCTCAACGAACTCGGCGCCGATGGCTGGGAGCTGACCTCGGCACTCCCAACGGCGCCGATGCAGGTCGTCCGCGACACATCACAACGTGATGTCGCCGAGTCGTTCTGGATTTTCTACCTGAAGCGACCCCGGCTCGCAAGCCACGGGCGGTCCTAGCTACACGTCTCGACGGCTCGAGAAACGGGTACGTGGCCGGACGAAATCACACCCGGGCGGACTCACCTCGGCGGTGCCTCGGCACCAGCGATTCGAGCCGGGCCGCGAATGGTGCCTTCGGAACCGAAGGCGCGACGAGTTCGGGGACCCCCGGTTGGGCAGGATCGAACCACCTCAGCGCCGGCTCAAGCGCCAGCGGGAAGTTTGGACGCCCACGCTTAACAAGAATCGTAAGACCAATCCAGGCAATCGGGCCGGACACGATGCACATCGCCCCGGCGATCGCCCACGTGACCCCGCTAGACAACAAGCCGTCAACGACTGAGACCACTGCAGCCGCGACGGCGATCGCTCCACACATGGCTACCGCTTGGGTCCCGCCGGGAAGCCGGTATCCATGAGCATGCCTTGGACGGCTGACACGGACCACCTGCAGCGACCCGACGAGTGCCCCGAGCGAAACGCACCACGCCATGGTGACGCAGGCGCGAAGCAGCACGTCATCGAGAAGGGCCGACGCTGCCGCAACCGCCGCTACCACCAGAGTCGTCATCTGTGTCGGTTGTCCGGCGCCGCTCTGCGCAAACCGGGCCGGTAGGTACCGATCTGTCGCGATCGCCCCGACCAGTCTCGACGCGACCGAAATGCCAATGCCTCCGTGCGCACAGAGGGCTACCAGAGCGGCTGCAGTGGAGAAGGCGCGCGTGCCAGACGCATCAACGTTTCCGGCAAGCGGCCAGATTCCAACCAACGCCGAGGCCAACGTCCCCACGAGCAACACCGCGACGAAGCCAGACCCGATTGCGATGCCCCGAGGTATCGACCGGCGCGAGTCGCCGACCTCGCCGGCAATGACCCCTGCGATATCAGCGCCTCGCATGGCAGTCATCAAGCCAATGGCCGCAGCCACCGCATCCGCGCCGGGCCAGGTTGCCGTGTCTCTCGGCGTGCCTGGCGCAAGCGCGATGGCAATGGGCAGCGCGACCGCACCGGCAAACGCAAGTAGCCACACCAAGCTTGGCCGTACCGCGATGGCGCACCCGATTGCCAAGACCAACGCGAACGCCACGATCCGAGCGGGAGCGTTGGGGGCAACCCCTGCCGAACGCACAAGCCAGGCAATCGGCGCGGCACACAGGCCGACATCGAAAACAGCGACGAGTATGCGCCACCAAGCCCAGACGAAACCCCATCCGGAGCCAAACGCTACTCGCCCCCACGAGTAGTGGCCAGCACGAAACGGCAGGGCGGCGGCGAGTTCTGCCGTCAGTGCAGCTATCGGAACCCACGCCAAAGCGAAAGCAATCGCTAGGGAAGGCACCAGAAGTGCAGACCCGCCGTCGCCAAGCAAGGCAAGGGGAGAGGCACCGGCCACCAGAAACACTGCGACACGCAGGTCCCCTGTCGCCACCGCGTCACGCGCCCTCAGCCGCTGAACTCAGGATAGATCCGATCAACTCTCGGATCGGGTCCGCCAGAATCGACGAGTTAGCCCGGAAGTACCGGGTCAACAGTGAGAGAACCTTCTGGTCGACCACATCCGAGAACCGCATGATTGAAGACTGCTTGGCGAGCCGCATCCCGGCTCCACCTTCGTCAACGAGACCGGTCTGGAGGCCGGAGGCCTGCCTCCACTGACAGACGTAGTGTCGGCCAGATGGCCACTGCTCGTAGCTCATCTGAAACCCATCGATGCTGCCGGAACTGTCAAGCCACAAAAGCAACTCGCCCCCGCCCCTGTCGGTGGTGTCCCAGAACCAGACCGTCTCGAAACCCGGTTGATCCTGCTTCACATACTGGCGGTCGATTTGCTGCCAAGGCACAAGGCACCTACCGTCCTATTCCGTCGAGGGATTGGCCCGCTCACGCAAACGGCCCACCACGAACCCGCGGTGGGCCGACGCTGGGTCGGCCAGCCATGGCGACGATTCGCCACCTTCGCTAGCGCACCCGGGTGAGGCTACCCCGTGTAGAAACCCGCATTCGACTCGACGAAGTGCTTCCACTCCTCCGGCACGGCATCCTCCGGGAAGATGGCGCTTACCGGGCACACCGGCTCGCACGCGCCGCAGTCAATGCACTCATCCGGGTTGATGTAGTACTGCGGGTGGCTGTCGTCCGAATGAATGCAGTCGACCGGGCATACCTCGACGCAGGCAGCATCCTTGGTGCCGATGCACGGCTCGGTGATCACGTACGGCACGGTAGTTGAACTCGCTTTCGTGAGACCGGGATTTCCGGCGAGATTGATGTCATTGTAGCATCGACCCTCCAACCCGACACTGGGTCCGACGGTTCCTACGGGCAGGCAATCATCCCGCTACACTCTGGCGATGAACCGCCAAGTACAAGCACGAACTTCCCCGTCCTGCCCAATGTGCGGCGCCTCCGCGAAGCTGCGCAGCGTCGTTTGAGGCGGGCCCGCGTTCGCGCAGTTGTGCGACGAATGCCGACGAAAGTCGTCCCGGAAGGACGCCTTGGTTGTGCAATTTTGCGTCGGCGGCTGCTGCACGCGGGCAGGCGCCCGTGAGGCGTACGAAGCTCTCCTCGAATCGCTCCGTGAACAAGACGCACTCGGCAAAGTCGCGGTGATGCCTGTCGACTGCGTGGACATGTGTTCCGAAGCACCCGTGCTGCGGCAACTTCCGGACAGGAAGTGGTCACGTCGAGTATCGCCGGCATGGGCTGATCGCTTGGGGCGTGACCTGGCTAAGGACCGGCGAGCAAAATAAGGGGCGCGCAGGGAGCACCGTTCGATCTTGGCCTGACGGCGGGTTCCACATGCCCAGAGCATCCGTGCCGTTGACGCCCGTCAATGGAGACTATTGCTTCATCTGGGGGTCAAGTGCGTCGCGGACGCCGTCACCGAAGAGGTTGAAGCCAAGGACGGTGACCATGATTGCCAGTCCGGGGAAGATCATCGCCCACGGCGCATTGAGCAGGAAGTTCCGGGCATCGGTGAGCATTGCACCCCACTCTGCTGCCGGTGGTTGCGCGCCCAAGCCGAGGAACCCCAACGCCGCGGCCTCAACAATTGCCCCAGCGATCCCCAAGGTGCTCTGGACGATGAGAGGCGTCAACCCGTTGGGAAGAATATGTGAGAAAAGTATTCGCTGATCCGATGCCCCGAGGCAGCGAGCAGCCGTGACGAATTCGCGTTCACGCAGTGAAAGCACACCCGCTCGCATGAGCCGTGCATACACCGGCACGCTGACAAGGCCCACGGCCAACATCGTGTTCTGGAGGCCTGGCCCGCGCGCCGCGACAATCGCGATTGCGAGCAAAGTGCCCGGGAAGGCGAGCACGATTTCCATTGACCGGCTGATCACGCTATCGATCCAGCGACCGGCGTAGCCCGACAGAAGACCGAGAAAGGCTCCGGTCACCGTACCGAGCGCCACCGAGATGATGCCGACGCGGAGCGAGATCCGGCCGCCATGGAGCACTCGTGAAAACACGTCCCGCCCCAGGTCGTCTGTGCCGAACAGGAACTCGGCTGATGGCGGTTGGAGCCGCTTGATGAGCGTCTGCTCGATCGGGTCATGTGGAGCCAATAGTGGTGCGCCGAACGCAAGGAGCACCATGACCGTGATCAAGCTAAGTCCCACAATGGCTCCGCGGTCTCGGCGAAGGCGATTCCACGCATCACCGAGCGGTGTACGGCGCGGTCGGGGCGCGAAAGAGACCGCCGGCGTGGCCGCCCGCCCCGCCGCACTCGACGACATCGCCAATCCGGGTACGCCCGTCATTGGTAGCTGATCCGAGGATCGAGGGCCGCATAGATGAGGTCGACGACTAGGTTCACGGTCACGAAGATCGTCGCAACCATGAGCGTCATGCCTTGCACTACTGGATAGTCACGCAACAGGATCGAGTCAAAGACCCATCGACCGATTCCCGGCCACGAAAAGATCGTCTCAGTCAGGATTGCGCCGCTCAGGAGGAACCCAACTTGCAGTCCGATTGTAGTCACGACCGGCAGGGCGGCGTTCTTCACGGCATGACGCGCGGTCACGATTCGTTCGCTCAGGCCTTTCGCACGCGCGGTCCGGATGTAGTCGGCTCGAAGGACCTCGAGCATCGCACTGCGGGTCATGCGCATGATGACCGCCATTGGGACGGTTGACAGCGCCACCGCGGGCAAGACAAGGTGCCAGAGTGCGTCACGCACAAGGTCGTAGCGTGCGGCGATGAGCCCATCAATGAGCACGAAGCCGGTCCGGGGAGAATATTTCATCGAAGCCGACAATCGACCGTCGGCTGGGAGCCAGCCAAGTTCGACCGCGAAAACCCAAATGAGCACGAGACCGAGCCAAAAAATCGGAATCGATACGCCGCCGAGCGACACAACCCGCGCAACGTGGTCCGCAAAAGTCCCACGACCGACCCCAGCAATAATCCCGCCAGTCACGCCCACCGCGGTCGCGAGCACCAACGCGGTGGTCGCTAGCTCGATTGTCGCCGGGAAGCGTCCGCGTGCCTCGTCTGCAATTGGGCGGTTCGAGCGGATGGACTTTCCAACGTCAAACTGCATGACGCCGCGCATGTACCGCCAGTACTGAATGTAAATCGGCTGATCGATGCCAAGCTGCTCGCGCACTCGAGCGAGGTTCGCTTCAGTCGCACGCTCACCAAGAAGGGTCAACGCTGGATCCCCGGGTATCAGCCGGAGAAACATAAACACGACGACTGAGACACCGACAAGCACGGGAACGGTCTCAATCAGGCGGCGGATCGTGTACCGAAGCACCCGTCATCCCTCCCGGGGATGCAGATGGCTGCCCTGCCACATGGCCGGCAGCCATCGAACGCGCATTGTGTTGACGAGGTAACCGCTCGCCGTGGCGTGAGGCAGCAAGTCCACGCCACAGTGGGGAAGAGCTATTTGTCGAGCCAGACCATGTTGAAGTGCTCGGACCCAGTCGGGTGCGGCAAGTAACCCTTAACGTACGCCCTTGCGACCAAGGGCACGTTCGTGTGCGCAATCGGAAGGCGGGGAACCTCCTTCTCGATCATGGCATTAACTTGCTGGTAAAGTGTATCACGCTCGGTCATGTCAACCGATGCCTGAGCCTTGGCGAGCAACTTGCGGGCGTCGTCGTTCTTCCACGTGTTTCCGCTGCCTACGCTCCCGAAGAAGGTGAACAAGAAATTGTCGGTATCACCGTTATCGCCTGTCCAGCCCAGCATCCATATTGGGAACTTCGGCACCCGCGCATCAGCAAGGTAAGCGCCCCAGTCCTTGGACTTGAGCTCAACCTTGATGCCGGCCTTGCCGAGGTCTGCCGCGAACGCCTCAGCGAACTGCTTCGGATTCGGGAAGTACGGGCGCGACACTGGCATGTACCAGAACTCGGTGGAGATTCCGTTGGGGTACCCGGCTTCGGCTAAGAGCTTCTTCGCCTGCTCAACATTGTAGCTGTAGCCCTTCAACTCCGAGTTATAGCCAAGCAGGTTGTCGGGGATCATTTGGGTCGCGACCTTGCCGAACCCCTTGTACAGTGCTTCGACGATTCCCGGCCGATTTATCGCATACGCGACTGCTTGACGCACGCGTACATCGTTGAACGGCTTCTCGTTTTGGTTGAAGTTGAGGTACGCAATATTGAGCGGCGGGCGGACGAGAACCGAAAGCGAACGATCCTTACGTGCTGCGACCGCGTCATCAGTGTTGACGCCGTCCATCATGTCAATCGAACCAGCTTTGAGCGCGAGGAACCGAGCCGCATTGTCGGGAATCGTTCGGATGATGACCTGGTCGACGCTCGCCTCTTCACCCCAGTAGTTGGCGAACTTCTCAAGCACGACCTTGTCGCCCGGGACCCATTCGACGAACTTGAACGGACCCGTGCCTACCGGGTTCTTGAACGCATTTTCGCGATCCAGCTCGAACGATGCCGGGCTTATGATGACGAAGGACGGAAGCGCCATATTCAGGAGGAACGGCCCCTGAGGGATCTTTAAGCTAAACTTGACGGTGTAGTCATCAACGACATCGACGGACTTGATGACATCGGGCCAGCCTGCGACATCGGTGTAGTACTCAAAATCCCCGCCGACATGGTTCGGGTTCTTATCGTCAGACCAGCGGTCAAAGTTCCACTTGACGGCCATCGCATCGAATGCCGTGCCGTCGTGAAAACGGACGCCCTGACGTAACTTCATCGTGTACGTCAGGCCGTCAGCAGATACGTCCCAGCTCCGGGCGAGCGCCGGCTTCAGCTCCGTCGTCGACCCGTCGAATGCAATCAGCGTGTCGTACACCTGATCACACGTCTTGAATGATTGGCCGTCCGTAACGACTGCGGGGTCGAGCTTCACCGGATCGCCCGCGGTCCCGAAGACGAATGTGCCGCCCTCGCCTCGGGCGAACGCCACCGGGATACGATTTGCCAACTGGGCCGCGAGCAGGGCAGCGGTACCCAACCCGAGCGATTGCCGACGCTTCATCTGGTCTGGTGCTCCTCAGGCGCGACCGCCTCTACTGCGTGCGCGCACTTCCCCATCCATGCGCCTGCCACGCGTGACAGGCACTGTGGAGGGCAGTATATCGGCGATTGGTAGGCCACGCCGTCGTACCAGGCGCAACCGCTTCATGGAGGGCTCAGACCGTCTGTGGCTTGCGGTCGGCGCTGCGATCGCCAGGAAGCCCAGCACCTATGCTCGAGGCAAGGTAATCCACGGCCTCCTCGAGCGCTGCAACGCGCCACTCAAGGCCCTGGCCAGAGTGCGCTCCGCCATCCGGCGCCGATGCCTCACGATCAAGGTGACCCTCGATCGCTTCCGCCATCCAGCGCTCAAGCGTGATTCCACGCCGTCCCGCGTCGGCCTTCGCCCGGCCCCAGAGCACGGGGCTCAAGCGGACGTTCACCATCTTCTTGTCGATCACTTGTCGCCTGTCCCTCTGCGTCGCGCCAACCTCAGGGTGCAGCGCGCGAAGCCCTTACATCGGGGGCACGGTCGCGCGCACCAACGTCATCTCGCGCCCAATCGCCAGCTCACCACCACGGGTCCGCCCCTCGAACTCGCGCCCGAGTCGGTCCTTGGCCCGTCTTCGCACGTCGTCGTCGAGGCCCGCAAGCACCGCCGCCCACGGGCGAATCCCAGACACCCACTCCCAAAACCCTTCAATCCCCTGCACCCGCAACGGATCGCCGAAGCGCACCCCCTCAACTTCCGCCAAGCCCGCCGCCTGCATGAGCGCCTCGAGGTTCCCCGGTTCGGCGACAACTGCTGCACGCGGAAGCGTCGGTCCCCCGGCCCGGCTTACCGCCCGTTCCACGGCACCGATCCACTCGTTCTCGCGCGGGGCACCCCAATTCGCGACGACGACAGCCCCACCCTCGACCGTGACACGCCGAAGCTCCTCGATGAGCAGCATTGGGTCCGCCATCAAGTCCATCGCGTGAACCGAGACCGAGGCATCAAATGACTCGTGCGCGTACGGCAGGGCCCCGAGTGCCATCGCTTGCCAACGAATTGCACGATACCCCGCGGCCGTCGCTCGCGCTTCGCCTACTGCAAGGAAGCCCTCGTCAGGGTCAATCGCCACGACCGATCCATCATGCTGGACGACCGTCGCCGCAAGAAACGCTGCCAAGCCAGTGTTCGTTCCGGCGTCGAGCAGCGACCCAGCAGCCTCGATTCCCGACGCCGCCACCGCCCGTCGCGTCACCCCAAGGAGCGTCGGCGCAACCACTCGGGCGTATCGTTCGGCACGTTCGGAAGAAGCCATGCATCCTCATCAGTCACGCCCCGGGGGCGCCACGTATCGTAGCGTCCCGCCCGGGGGCGTGTGAGTCCGCACGGAAGAAACTGGGCCCGCACCAACGCCAAGGGGAAGTGAATCGGCGACCGGACCGGACGAGATCATCCGGTATGGTGATGTCCTGAGACGATGGCGAGCGCCCCGACCTCACCACCCATGCGTGGGACGCGCGCGCCCGTTCGGGAGCCGGCATTCAATGCCGGATCGCACCGATCCCAAGTGCGCCATGTGACTGCCATCACCGGATGGGGACGCCAGCTCCCGGGCCGCATCGTCACCAACGATGAGATTTCCTTGTCGCTTGACACGAGCGATGAATGGATCCGGACGCGCACCGGCATCCGCGAACGCCGGATTGCCTCTGTTGAGGAGTCGACCGCCAGCCTTGCCGTCGGGGCGGCGCGTGACGCACTGCACGTCGCGCACCTCGCACCGGCTGACGTCGACCTCGTGATCGTGTGCACGATGACCCCGGACCATGGCGGCATGCCGAGCGTCGCGAGCACAGTCCAGAATGAGCTCATGGCGACCCGCGCCGGCGCCTTCGATCTCAATGCAGCGTGTGCAGGATTCGTGTATGGGCTTGGGGTGGCCGACTCCCTCGTCGCTGCAGGAACTCACCGCAACGTCGTCCTGATCGGCGCCGAGACGCTCTCGCGCTTCCTCGACTGGAGTGACCGCTCGACGTGCGTCCTCTTTGGCGACGGTGCGGGCGCGGTGGTCATCCAGCGTGCCGACAGCCGCGACGACAGAACCGCGGCCCGCTCCAGTTCGCTACTCAGCCTGGTAACTGGCGCCGACGGTGCACGTGGTGACGCCCTGATGATCCCCGCCGGCGGGTCGATTGCACCGGCGACGCACAAGACTGTCGATGCCCGTGCGCACTTCATCCAGATGGACGGGCGCGAGGTCTACCGCTTCGCCGTCTCCACGGTGCCCGATGCGTGCCGCGAGGCCATCGCGGAGGCCGGTCTTGAGCCGAGTGACATCGACGTTGTCATCCTGCACCAAGCAAACATTCGCATCGTGCGGTCAGTCGTCGAGACGCTCGGCATCCCGTGGGAACGCGCGGTCGTGAACCTAGATCGCTACGGCAACACGTCGGCCGCTTCCATCCCGATCGCCCTCGCCGAGGCCGTGGAGAGCGGCACTGTCTCGCCGGGCGACCGCATCCTCCTCGCCGGCTTCGGCGGCGGTCTCACATGGGGTGCCGCCGTCAT
>CAILQO010000588.1 GCA_903836285.1 uncultured Chloroflexota bacterium | reverse complement strand
GTGAGCGCGGCCACGCGCGTGCCGGGACGCGGGTCGTCCGTAGCCGACCCAAGGGACTCCACATGCCCGACGAGGTGGTAGCCCAGGACCTCGCCAGGCTGCGTCCGACGCATCGGATACAGATCACGGCGAATCACCGTGTCCGTGAAGACGAGGCTCGATGCCTCCACCCGGACGCGCGCCTCCCCGGGCCCCGGCGGTGCGACATCGGCCTGTTCGACCATCACCACCTGTACGGGTCCCCCGTAGGCGCGGAACGTCACCTGACGGTTGCGCAGGGGCTGCCAGGAGCCGACACCATCGGCTCGTGGCGGCGCGTGGGGGGCGTGCTTCATGGCATGTGCTCCTGAACGCATGCGTTCAGCGGAATGCAAAGCGCGGTGGTGGCCGGTCATGGCTTTTCCTTGCCGCGGACCGCGCGCTCGAGGAGCAGGGCCCCGATGCTGATCCCGAGCTTCATCCGCCCGTCCCCATGCTGCCCAGGCCTCCACCGGGCTGATGGGCATCGGCCGCCAGCGCATACCCCAAGAACCTGAGGTGCTCGGCAAGGCCCTGTCGCATCGGCGTGGCGGTGAGGCCGTAGGCTTGGGTGATCTTCGAGCTGTCGACGCGGTAGTCCTGCTCGAACTGGTAGGACATCTCGAGCAGGCCGCGCACGGTGCCGTCAAACAGTCCGACCATCCGGAGCAGGAGCTTCGGGAGTACGGTGTAACGGGCCTCCTTCCCAAGGAGCGCTCCGATCAGCTCGACCAGCTGCGCGCCCGTCAGGGCATCCGGGTCGGTCGGCATGTGCCAGATGGCGTCGAAGGCGTCAGCCTGCTGGCCGAGCACCGCGACGGCACGTCCGGCGTCCGGGATATAGGCCAGTGAATGTACCTTGTCGGCGCGGAGCAGCAGTTGCGCCTTGCGCCCCTTCTCGAGCTTCTCGGCGATGGCCTTGACCTGATCGAAGGGGCGGTAGTCGCCGTAGAAGTCCGCGCTCCTCGCGATTAAGCCGCGGATGGCTCCCTTCTCGACCGCCTCCATCAGGACGCGGGCGGCGCGCGCACGGGCGAGGCCCTTCTGCGTCGTGGGATTGTCCGGGGTGTCCTCGGTCATGACGCCCTGCACCGGGCCGTACATGTAGACGTTGTCGAAGTAGACGAGCCGCGCGCCGACCCGTCGCGCCGCCTCGACCGCATGGGAGACCGCCCGCGGAAACCCTTCGAGCCAGACCTTTGCGTCGTAGGGCAGGCCGAGGATCAGGTAGATGACGTCCGAACCCTCGACGGCCTTCGTCAGTCCATCCAGATCGAAGACGTCGGCGCTCGCGGTCGCAACCGCCCCCTCGATCAGTCGGGGATGCCGCTGGACGATGCGCACCTCGCACCCTGCCGCTGCGAGATGGCGCACCGCCACCGCGCCGATCGTCCCGTTCCCGCCGATGACACTGTGGACACTCATGTGATGACGCTCCGTACCGATGTGCCTGCCTGCCTCATGTTAACAGCGTCCACTTTAACATCCTAAGTTCACGATGTCAACATGAAGCCATGACGCAGCCTCGTGACGCCTACCACCACGGAGATCTCCGCAACGCCCTCGTGGCCTCGGCGGTACGGCTCATCGAAGCGAGCGGGCCCGGTGCCTTCAGCCTGCGCGAGGCCGCGCGCGAGGTCGGCGTCTCGGCGAACGCGGCCTACCGCCACTTCGACGACAAGTCCGCGTTGATCACCGCGGTCGCCGCGGATGGCTTCGCGCGGCGCGCGGAGCGCATGCGGCGCGCGATGGCCAGCGCGTCTGCCGGTCGGGGAGACGAGCCCGTATCCATTGCTCGCTTCAAGGCCTCAGGCGGCGCCTACGTCGGCTTCGCGGCCGACCACCCAGAGATCTTTCGCGTGATGTTCGGCGAATGCGGGGCTGAGTGCCGGAGCGCCAAGCCCGAGAACCAGGAGGCGGAGACACCCTGGACGCTGCTCGGTCGTGCCCTCGACGCGCTGGTGACCGACGGATTCCTCCGTCCTGAGCGCCGCGTGGGTGCGGAACTGAAGGCGTGGACGGTCGTCCACGGGTTCGCGTCTCTCTCGCTCGACGGCCTCGCGGCGGCGCCCACGCTGCGAGAGTGGATGCCCAGCTCCCGCGCGATCCGGGGCACCGTGTCAGGGAGCCATTCAATTTCTTTGACTGGTGAGCGCGCCAGCGTTCGTTGAGTGGTGGTCGCTGCTCGTTCGAAGCAGATGGTAACCGCAGATGATTGCCATTCCGGGGCTCATACCGTGACCCTGAGTTGGTGTCCATGATCCGGCCCTCCGCGCAGCGTGATCGCGACTAGACACTTCGGGAAGCCGTTATCCCTTCGATGTATGAAGTGACCTTTGAGACGGTCTCGACCGTCGGGCTTGAGACGTCCCCCGTGGCCCCCGCGCTTGCGGGTTTGCGCGCGAACGAGGCGCGGTACTTCAAGAACAAGTACGGGCACACGTTTGCCGTCCAGCCGGCCGCTGACGCGCCGGCGACCATCGACTGGGTCCATCGGATACTGAAGGACGACCGCGACTTGGTCATCGAGTCGCGACCGCTCGAGGCGACCCAGTTTGAGGTGGGTGGCATCCGATTCGGCTACGTTTTTTACGAGAGTGGCCTCGCAATCAATGTGATGTACGCCATCGACGATGCTGGCAAGCGTGCGGTGGGATTCAAGCTTTCCGACGGTATGGAGATCCCGGCTGAGTTAGCTTCGCGCTTCAAGTTCGCGACGCAGCGATCAAAATTGGCGGGCACGATAAGAGGATCGTTCTTCGTCATCAAAGGGGAGTACTAACCCGCTGACCGCTCCTTGTCGCTTCGAGGCGCTCCTGCCCCGAATCGGGCGACACGCCAACCGACCGCACACCCGAGCAGCGCACCAGCAACGCCATCGCTCAGCCAGTGCACGTCGCCGCTGATCCCGAAGATGACGGCGGCGACGACCCATGCCGCCCATCCGGTGGCCGCGGCACGGACCCTGAGGTCGGGCGTCAGCGCGATCAACGCCGTCGCCATCGCAACGTTGGTCATCGCGTGGCCCGACGGCCACCCCTCAACGATTCCGCCACGGGCAATGCCAAACGCGAAGGATTGGCTTCGAGCTACCAGGTCCGTCGGGAATGGCGCCTCTGGTGACGCTCGACCGGTGACCAACTTCAGGGTGAGGTTTGCGGTGATAGCGACGACGACTGCACCAAAGGTCGGTCCGGCCAGCGCGCGAAACGATGTCTGACGCCACAGCCATGCAGGCACTGCGACGGGGGCCACAAGCCCGGCGATCATCGGGAACGCGCTCCAACCAATGGATGCCCACCGGTTCTGACGTCGCGCCAGTGCGTTGATCGCCGCGTCATAGCCGAGGCTTGCCGTCAACGCCGTGACTGCCACCGCCACGACCAGCGCGAGCGCGAGGCAAGGTCCAACCGCCGCTCGGAAGGCTTGCTCCCCGCCCATCATGAGGCGGCGAACCAGAAAGGCCTTAATCACAGCGGATGACGACCCGACCGTCACCCACCGATGAACGCCCGTTCCTGCGCCGATCTACACGTTCGGCCATCGCGGCGTATGCGTCACGGTAACCAGCAAACGGATAGGCGACGACTTTTGCCGGTCGAAGCCCACCCGAATCGACCAACCTTGTGACTTCCGCGAGGTCTGATGCACTTGGTGACGTCAGCATTGGCACGAGCGTGACTCCAGCTTTGTCTGCGCGACGACGGGCGCCCATGGCCGCGAGCAGCAGGAGTGTGCGGACGACCAATCCAGCGTGGAGGCCAGCAGCCCGCAGGTCGTCTGGCTTCGGAGGCGCATGCAGGCTCACGAGCGTGCCACCACGCCGCAGCAGTCGCGAAGACCGCGCGAACACGTCTCCGCCGACAGTATCGATGACTGCATCCACGCCCCGCGGCGCCCCCAACCTTTCCGCGTCCTGATGGTCAATCACGCGCGAGGCGCCATCCGCTAGGACGGTTTCATGATGCAGCTCGTTGGCAGTGGCGCTCACCTCCGCGCCCGTGTGGACGGCAATCTGAACGGCTGCGCGCCCCACGGCACCACTTGCACCGAGGACGACCAAGCGTGAGCCCTGCGTCACACCGGCCGCACGCAGCGACTGAAGTGCGCAGAGGGCAGGAAGCGGCAGGGTCGCGGCCTCGAGATCCGTAATGCCAGCCGGTGTGCGCGACACGCGAGACGAGTCAACGTCAACTGCGCGGGCGAAGGCTCCCATCCTGTCCATCCCGAGGTACCCGTAGACCCTGTCCCCAACGACGAAGTCGGTCACCTCAGTGCCAACCGCCTCAACCGTCCCCGCCATGTCGCATCCGGGGACGAAGGGTGGCCGGAGCGGCAAGATCATCCTTGGCTCGCCGCGTTGTACCTTCACGTCGACGGGATTGATTGCGAATGCACCGGTGCGGACGCGGACCTGCCGCGATCCGAGCGCGCCCCGGGACACCGTTTCCGTGGCAAGGACTGAAGAATCTTTGCCATAGGTCCGAAGGATCACTGCCTCCATCGCCGCACCTCGTCGCCCTGCCACGTCCTGTCTGTGGTGCCGTACCTTGCTGACACGAGGCAGCGTAATGGGTCAAACTCACGCCTTCAAGTAGTCATCTTTATGTGACTATCAGCACGTGACACAATTTGCGTACCGCTGATTTGTAGGAGGAGCCTGCAGTGATCGAACCACGTGCATCCGCGAAGTCATGCGCCGTGTCGGCTTGCCTTGATGTCATTGGTGGAAAGTGGAAGCCGCTGTTGATCCACTTGGTGGCAGGTGGCTGCAACCGCTTCGGCGCCATGAGTCGGGCGGTGCCGTCGATTTCTAAGCAGGTCCTCACACGCCAACTTCGCGAGCTTGAGGAACATGGTCTGCTGACCCGCTCCACAATTAATGGGCGAGTCTTGCATGTTGAGTATTACTTGACGGAGCGTGGTGCGTCGGTCATCCCGGTGATCCACGCGATGCGCGACTGGGGCGAGCGGGACGGTGGTCGCAGGTCGAACGAAGTCGACACACAGGGGATCGACGCCACTGCGTCGCGATGAGCGGCGTATGCCCTACTGCGCCTGGGGCAGGGTCGAGAGGGGCAGGGATGGCCTCGGACCGAGCAAATTCCCCACAGCGTCTTGGGCAGGGACCGGAGGCATCAACGAGGGTTGTTCATTGTGTTTCACACCTGCGTTTGCCTCGTGAGAAGGAGGTCTGTGCAGACTGCAGCGGCGCGGAATCGGACAAAGCTGATCTGGTTCCCTCCAATCATCGCGTTATGATATTGCACATTCGTTATTGAGTCGGCGGGCGACGAACCGGAGCGTCCAGTCGAACGGCACCGGGGGGATGGCCCACGATCCGCTTGTGCGCGCGACTGAAGGCAGCTTCCGAGCGGTAGCCGACCTGCCGCGCCACGTCCCCGACGACTTCGGTGCCGTCGCGCAGCCGGCTCGCCGCCAGTTCCATCCGCCACCTGGCGAGGTATCGCATGGGTGCCTCGCCGACCATCCGCGCGAACCGTGCCGCAAACGACGACCGCGACATTGAGACCTCGGAAGCAAGGGACGCCACGGTCCACTCCCGCGTTGGGTCGCGATGGAGCAAGGTCAGCGCCCGACCGATTTGAGGGTCACGCAGCGCTCCGAGCCAACCGTCGCCGGATGCGGGGTCTCGCGCAAGCCACGCACGTATCCCGTGAATGACGAGGAGGTCTGCGAGGCGGGTGATGACGAACGCACCACCCGGCCGCGCCTGGCGGACCTCCACCGCAACTTGCCGTGCCGCCGCGAGGCGCCAACCTGCCTCAGGGTCATGGCGTGCCTCAATGCGAACCAATGGCGGCAGGGCGTCGATCAACTGTCGCCCGAGCGGATGGTCGAACTGCACTGCACCGCAGACGAGGGTGGTTAGGTCGCCGCCACCACCACCTGCCTGCACGACATAGCGTTCCGTGACGCGGTGCCTTCCAACATGTACGTCAGTCGCACCAACCGTGATGTTCGCGTCGCTCGCAAGTCGGTGCGCCACGCCACGCGGGACGAGTGCCAAGTCCCCGGTTTCAAGCACGAGATGCCCGTGGCCGGCGACGTCGATTACGCACCGCCCATCGACGACCAGATGGAAAGACACGTGACCAGGCAAGGGCCCAAGCGGGATGGCCCAGGGCGCGGTCATGTCCGAACGTACGTATGTTGATCCGGTCATCCGGAGCAGGTGCAGCGCCTCGCCGAGTGCGTCCAAGACCGGCTCGCTCGCGGACAGATCGGACACGACGACGCGGCCGCCACCTGGGCCTGTGGGGGACCTCCGCCAATCCCCGGTTTGGCGCGCCCTTCCACGTTTCGAGAATTCCATTGGTGATGTGTACGCCGAGTTCGCAATCGGCGTCCAACCGATCGGACGATCGGACAAAGACCACGGACGCTTGGGCGTTGCGTGTCCGGTCCCACCTCCGCAATTGTTTTGCGCGTGGCGCGGCAAGCGTTGCCACGCCTCATGGAGGGTTCCGCAAACGTGACAGACCCCTTGCGCATTGCGTTCATCGGCACGGGGAAGGTTGGTGCACCACTTGCGGCGCGCCTTGCACGTGCCGGACACGCCGTGGTTATCGGCGAAGTGAGGCCTGGATCCGAGAGTGTCCGGCAGGCGGTCGCCCGGGACCCGAGGCTCTCGGCCAAGCCCGTCGCCGACGCGGTGACAGGTGCGGACGTGACGTTTCTTGCGACGCCATTCCACGTCGTCGAGGATGCGCTTCGGCCCGTGGCAAGCCTCCTCAGCGGGCAAGTACTCGTGGACTGCACGAACCCCGTCGGTCCGGGACTCGTCCACGCGCTCGCAAGTGAGCGATCCGGCAGCGCAGTAGTGCAAGGCGCAGCCCCGCACGCACGTGTCGTCAAAGCATTTACCGTGTACGGCTTCGAGAACTTTGAAGACCCAACGTACCCGGGCTACGAAGTGCGTCCAACGATGCCGATCTGTGGCGACGACGAAGATGCCAAGGCAACCGTTGCCCGACTGGTCGACCACTGTGGCTTCGACGCGCTTGATGTCGGCAGCCTCGCGCAGGCGCTGCATCTAGAGCACATGACGTTGCTTTGGATCCGCATGGTGCGGGTCGAACGACGTATCCCCGACCTTACATGGACGGCGTTGCGTCGCGATGGAATCCGCGCCTAGCTAATCGGTCGGGAGGAGATGGAGCGAGATGAAGGTACTGGTAGTTGGCGCGACCGGCACGGTCGGTCGGGCGGTGGTTCAAGCGCTGAAGGCGCACGGCACCTCGGTGATCGCGGCATCCAGAACGCCCGAGGTCCATGTGTTCCCCCAGGGCGTCTCGGGTGTTCGATTCGATTACGACGACGATGGGTCAGTCGCGACGGCGATGGCAGGCGCGGATCGCTGCTTCGTAGTTGCGCCTCCCGGCCTTCGCGATCAGGCGCGCCGGTGGGCGAACACGTTCGCCGCAGCCGCGCGGGCCGGAGTGCAGCACGCCGTGGTGATGACGGCGATGGGCGCAACAGAAGACACGCCGCATGGTCAAGGCGAGGCACGCTTGCGAGAGTCGGGTCTTCCATGGACGGTGCTTCGGCCACGTTTCTTCGCCCAGAACTTCATCACGTACTCGGGCGAGAGCATCCGGCGCGACCATGCCTTCTACTATCCGGCGGGCGCTGGACGCACTGCGTACATCGACGTCCGAGACATCGCTGAAGTCGCCGCTACGGTGCTAGCGAACCCGAGCGTGCACATCGGCAAGGGCTACGATCTGACCGGGCCCGCGGAGCTGTCGATGCACGACGTCGCTGCGTCCCTCTCCGCGGCAGTTGGCAGGCCCATCCAGTACGTCGACCCGGGTGGCGAGGGGTACAAGCGAGCGTTGCTCGACAGTGGCGCCCCTGCCGACATCGCCACAATGTTTACGCACCTGTACGACGTCGTCGTGCGTCAAGGTTGGGCCGGCGGCACCACCGAAGATGTCGCGCAAGTCCTCGGACGCCCGGCGACCGCGTTCGACGACTTTGTGCGGGCCCACGTCGACGCGTGGCGGTGAGGCCAGTGCACGCGCAGAACAGGCATGCGAGGTCAGGTCACGAGTGCTGTGGCCAAGCCCTTTCGGCGAGTGCATCACCACACCGATGACCCATGGCGGCTTGAGGGAAGCCCGAGCACGGCATCGGCTGCCGCCCTCGCGCCGCCGTACGCCTCGAGCGCACGCGCGAGATCCATGGAACGAGCGACGACGCAGGCGTCTGCAAGCGACTCGACGGCTGACTTCACGGCGTCCACCGAAAGGTCCGCGGCGTTCATGCGCACCCCGACACCAAGCCGCTCGACCCGATGCGCGTTGGCGAGCTGGTCGCCTCCGAACGGGATCACCACCATCGGTCGACCCGCGGCGAGGCACTCCTGCACGGTGTTGTTGCCGCCGTGCGTGACGACGGCGTCGACGCGCCCGAGGAGC
>CAILQO010000587.1 GCA_903836285.1 uncultured Chloroflexota bacterium | reverse complement strand
CTGATGGAAGCGCCGATGGCACCGCGCCTGAGGCGGTCCCACAGCCTGGTCTCGGCGAGTGTCATGTCTCGCCTGAGGCGACGAGCGAGGCTGACCTTTGGATCCGGCGGCACGGTGCAGTTTTGCACGTCGGTGCGGCGGCTGAAGCCCCTTCCCCCTAGCCCGAGAGAAGCCCCCTCCCCAACCCCTCCCCCGCTGCGGCGGGAGAGGGGCTATCTATGTCCAACCCCTTGAGCGATTCCCTTACCCCGCGACCTGCGACCACACCGCGCCGCGGTAATCCAACCACCCGCCACCAAACTCCCACCGCACCTTAAAGCTGATCTGGTCGTTCGTGAAGACCTGCCCCTCAAGCGGCGCCTCTTGCATCAGCAGATCCGGCGTCTCGCGACCACCGACGAACCCCACCTCCACCGTCTCCACGTGACGCGGGTCGGCCACCACGTACCAGTCCGTCGCGTCCGTGAACTGCGCCACCGACAACGGTTCGAGGGCGCCGCGCAGGACGTTTGCGTCGTTGTTCATCGACCCGGGCACCAACGTGCTACTCACCAGCGTCATCGCCGTGAACAGCAGGTCCGGTGGCACCAACAGGTAGGCCGGGCGGAGGTTCAGGCGCTTCCCTGCGGTGTTCACCTGCTTCATCATCAGTGTCATCGCCGACTGCAGCGCCGTCGCCGAGAGGGAGCTGGTCAGTCGGTTCGCGTGGGCCGTCTGCACGCCGTCGTCGAAGACCTTCGTGCCGTCCGACATGGTCGGGTTGCCGGTGAAGAGGCCGTAGACGAACTCGTTGATCGTGATCGCCGCCGCGATCGCCAACGTCGACGGCACCTTGCGGATCGCGTCCAGGTCGTCGTTCAGGATCGCTTCGCGCGTCACGACGACGAGGTTCCCCTTCTTGACTGGCGCGTACGTCTCGCGGGTGTCGTCCCACGGCAGGTTTGTGTAGGCCGACCCTTCGCTCACCGTACTGAGCGATGCAAAATCGTGCAGGCGGATGCGATCTTGCGACTTGAAGTCGCGCAACGCTCGAATCGTCACGAACCGACGCCAATCCTGCGGTTGGCCGTCGTAGTCCTGCACCAGGCGCTTGGTCATGCTGTTCAGCAGCGCTTGGTTCATGACGGTCGTCGTCACCTCGTTCGCCTCGCGGGCGATCGAGAGCGATGGATTGACGGTCCCGGTGACGCCGGCGTCGCCCGTCACCTGGACGTACGCCTCGCGGAGGCCCGTCCAACGCGGCGGACGGACCCCCGCGCGACGCACCGTGGCCACGTCCGGATCGGCATCATCCTCGCGCACGCCAAAGAGCCGGTCCATCGCCACCTGCACCGCGGAACGGGCGCGCGCGGCGCCGCTATCGCCGACCTCCGCACGGGCGGCACCGTGGCCACGCACCAACGTATTCGCAGGCTCCAGCCCGGCCCCGGCGCCACTCGCAACGCCACCGAGGGTCCGCAGCGCCGCGAGGGCCTCAACCTCGGCGTCCAGGGCCGCCTCCAGAGCGCGGGCGTAGGCGTCGCGGTCACGCCACGTCGGCGCGCCATCGACACTGGGGTGCGCGTCGGCGAAGGGGTCCCACTGGGCGCGGACCTTTCGAGCGATCGGTGCGGGCAAGGCGCGTTCGGCGAGTCGCTCAAGCAGGACGTGCGCGCACTCAAGCCGGAGGCGGGCCGCGGTGTGCGGGTCGGACGACTCGGTCACCGCCGCGCCCGGCGACAGCTGGGCGGTGGGCGATGTCGACGGGTCATGCGTCTCAAACAAGCCCCCTCCCCAACCCCTCCCCTGATGCGACGGGAGCGGGGCAATCTGGGTCGTGGCGCCCGCGGTGATCGCGTCGATGGCCGCCGCGCCGTCCTCCCGCACCGCTACGAGGGTCGTACCGACGGATGTGCGAGCCAAGGTTGGGTCGTCGTTCATGCGTGCCTCCGTTGCGTGCCCAGTGCGTGGGGACGTCGCCCGGTCCCCGCGGGGTGTGACCGCTGAGGGGTCATCCGGGCGGCGGTGCGCGCCCACCGCCGGCGGTGAGTCGATGCAGGAACCGTCCGCCGGCACTCGCCCGCGTCACGACGTCGCAACTGCGCACGACCGGCACTGCCTCCACCACCGAGGTGCCGGGGCGCAAGCGGGCCAATGCGTCAATAGACAACCCCGCGACCTCACGCCCGGACGTCGTCGTCGCCATTGCGAGGTCGTCCACCCACCCGGCGTGCGCCAACAGACGAAGCGTTGCCTCGACGACCAAGCACGGCCCGTACGTCGCCGGCAGGCCCGCCGTTTCGGGTGCGACCTCCCGCACATCCACCTCTGCGAACTGGCCGACGAGGTCGCGCACCGACCGCGCCGGCTGCAGGCGGTCCCCGAGGGAGGTCGGGTGGTCCGCAAAGCAGCGCAACCCGTCGACCTGCCGGGCGACGTCCGCCACCGCCGCTCGGGTGTACGTCCGGCCGCTGAGCGCCGGGCCCTCGCGCACGATCACCACGCGCCACGTACTCATCTGGCCCCCTTCTGCACCTCGCCCGACGATGCGCCGCGCCCCTCCACCTCGTCCGCCTCACCCGCCAGGCGCCACCACAGGCGTCGCGCCTCGTCAGGCGTCGCCCACCCGCGGTCGGTCGCGGCTGCAATGGCCACGGTCGCCTGCGCCAATGACGCCGCGCGGGCCTCCTTCTG
>CAILQO010000586.1 GCA_903836285.1 uncultured Chloroflexota bacterium | reverse complement strand
CCTGGAGGGTTGCCCGGGCGCCAAAGGGGTCGTTCTGGTGGGTCGTCGTCATGGCGGCGAGGGTACCACCAGAGTGCACCCACCTTTATATGGCAGACGTCTGGCACGACCTGCACCGACCCGTGAACCTGCCTCGCCCGGCTACCATTCGATGCGTCCCGGCGGGGCCGGGCATGGGGGAGCAATGACGACCACCGACGCCCGCGACACCGCGCACGGAATCGACACGGCGCACGGATTGGCTACCGAGCTCGACGGCGACTTGCTGCGCCACCACATCCTCGACTTCCGGCAGATGACGCAGTTTGCCGAGGCGCCGTGGATCTTCGATCGCGCCGACGGCGTGCGCCTGCGTGATACCGACGGCAACTGGTACATCGACGGCCTGTCGGGCGTCTTCGTGGCAAGCCTTGGGTACGGCAACACCAAGGTCATCGAGGCCATCGAACACCAGTTGCGCACCCTGCACTTTGCGCCGCCCCTCCACGGGACCTCCGTCCCCGCCCTCGACCTTGCCGCGCGCCTGCGCCGCCTTGCACCGGCGGCGATGCAGGGGGCGCACGGGCCAGGCATCAAGATCCTGTCCGGTGGGTCCGAGGCGACCGAGGCCGCCCTGAAGCTGGCCCGCCAGTACTGGAAGCAGGTCGGCCACCCGCGCAAGTACAAGGTGGTGGCGCGCTACGGCGGGTACCACGGCGCCACGATGGGTTCGCTCTCGGCGACCGGTGGGTGGGAGCGGAAGAGCGTCTTCGAACCGCTGGTGCCAGGCTTCATCCACCACCACCAACCGCATGCCTTCAAGGACGTCTTCGCGCATCTGCCGGTCGCCGAGGCATCAGAGGCCGCCAGTCGCCTCGCCGCCGACCTTGTTGGGCGCATGGTTGAGAACGAGGATCCCGAGACGGTCGCGGCGATCATCGTGGAACCGATGTCGATCAGCGCCGCTGGCTTCGTCGTCCCGCACGACGCGTACTACCGGCGCCTGCGCGAGATCTGCGACAAGCACCACGTGCTGTTGATTTACGACGAGATCATCACCGGCTTCGGGCGCCTTGGCGAGTGGTTTGGGGCGAACTTCTACGGCGTTGCGCCGGACCTGCTGTGCGTCGGCAAGGGGATGGGCGGCGGCTACGTGCCGATCAGCGCGGTGATCGTCGCCGGGCAGGTGTGGGAGGCCTTCTTGGGCGACCCGGCCGAGCGGCGCGAGTTCCACCACGGGCATACCTTTGCCGGGAACCCCGTGGCGTCGGCCGCTGGGTGCGCCGCCATCGACGAGATGGAGTCGCGCGACCTGCCCGGGAACGCCAAGGCACAGGGGGCGTACGTGCGCTCGCGCTTGCAGGCGTTGCAGCGTGAGTTCCCGGACGTGATCGCGGACGTGCGCGGCGGTGGCCTGTTGCAGGGCTTCGAGTTCGACCCGGTGCGCTATCCGAAGGTGACGAAGCCGGCGAAGAAGTTCGAGGCGTTGGCGCGCAAGCACGGCTTTATCGCCCGCTGCGGCGACGAGTACGTGGCGTTTGCGCCGCCGCTGGTGATCGAACGCGCGGACCTCGACGAGTTGTTGGTGCGTGCCACCGACGTGCTGCACGAGATGGTGGGGTAAACGAGGAGTCGGTCTGTGGGCATCCCTGCCGGCCTTGGGGTTGGCGGGGTGGCGCATCGTTGTCGCGACAGGCACGAGGGGACGTCTGAATGGAACAGGTGCGACTCGGCACGGCCGGCATGAAGGTGTCGCGCCTCGCCCTCGGGCTTGGCTTGCGCGGTCAGGCCGACCCGGTGGCGGCGGAGCGACTGATCCGGCGTGCCCACGACGGCGGCATCACCTTCTTCGACTGCGCCAACGTCTACGGCCTGCAGGACGACCGTCGGAACGCCGGCCGCTCCGAAGAGATCCTTGGGCGCGCCCTTGCGCCGGTGCGTGACGACGTCGTCATTGCCAGCAAGGTGGTCAGCCCGGTCGGGCCGGGGGCGAACGACCGAGGCGGGTCGCGCTACCACATCATGCGCGAGGCCGAGCGGTCACTGCAGCGCCTCGGCACCGACCGCATCGACGTCTACCTGATGCACGCCTGGGACGCCGAGACGCCCCTTGAGGAGCAGGTGCGCGCCCTCGACGACCTCGTGCGACACGGCAAGGTGCGCTACACCGGCGTCTGCAACTATCAGGCGTGGCAGGTCGACCGTGCCCTGTGGACGCAGTCGCGCGTCAACGCCGCGCCGCTGGTGGTGGTCCAGAACCCCTACAACTTGCTTGACCGAAGCCTCGAACGGGAGATGTTCCCGTTGGTGCGCGACACCGGCCTCGGCGTGATGGCCTACTCGCCGCTCGCCGTCGGCCTCTTGTCCGGCGCGTATCGGCCCGGGCAGGCGGCGCCCACCGGGACCCTGTGGGGGAGCCGTCCACCCGAACGCCTCGCCGACGCGCTTGCCGGGCAGGCGGGCGAGGTCGTGGAGGCGGTGCGCGCGATCGCCGCGCGACACGGCGCGACGATGGCGCAGGTGGCGCTGCGGTGGGTGCTGTCGCGCCCGGAGGTGACGGTGGCCATCTCTGGTGCCGACGACGACGCGCAGATGGCGGAGAACCTCGGCGCTGTCACCCTTGACCTGCCGGCCGACGACCTCGCGCACCTCGATGCGGTGTCGGCGCCTGTCTACCGCACGGTG
>CAILQO010000585.1 GCA_903836285.1 uncultured Chloroflexota bacterium | reverse complement strand
CGCCACCGCTTCTGGTCCGCCCGAGTCGACCAGAATTGGCGTCTCATTTTCCTCGTTCCCCGGGACGGGGAAGCGGTCCTGGTGCACGTCGCCTCCCACGACCGCGCGTATGCGTGGGTTGATTCGCACTCCCGGCAAGCGGCAGCGCTCAGCACTAAGGGGTCGGCCGTCGATCCTGACATGCCGGTCGCCGACGCTGTCGCGGCGTTCGGGTTGCCATCGATCCAGGAGACCGCCCGTGCTGCACGCTCCGCAGCGGAGTTCTCCGCCATGTGCGACCGCGGCCTTGAAACGTACTTCACGACGCTCGATGCGTCACAAGCAGACCTCGTCAACATCGAGCCGGCCGGAAACTTCTTGGCGCTTGGCGGGCCCGGGACCGGCAAGTCGGTTATTGCGATCCATCGCGTCGCCCGCCACCTGCGCGAGGGAAAGCGTGTCGCGTACGTGTGCTTCAACCGGCCGCTGTTCCAGGCAACTAGGCAGATGATCTCCGCGCTCGTCCCCGGAGTACCCGAAGATCTCGGCTACATCGGCACAATGCATGACTTGTGCAGGCGCATCGTCCAGCTATCCGGGGATTCGCCGAAGGTTCCCGCCCGCCCGTCTGACTTTGAAGCCGCGGTCGCGGAATCGGTGCGCCAGTTGCCTGCAGATCTGTTGCGGGCGGTCTTGACCACGACCGCGCCTGATCCGCGCGGCAAGGTTGTGTCGTGGCGGACTCGGGACGTCGCGGATGAGATCGGTCAAGTCATCATGGCTTGCCATGTGCGAACACTTGACGAGTACCTCGCTATGGATCGGTCATGGCGCGGCGGCCACCTCACATCCGAAGCGCGGCGAGGGGTGTGGTCTGCTTGGGAAGCAACCTCATCCGCACTCGGCTCTAGCGGTCAGATCGCGTGGGATGACCTGACCGGCCGTGCCGCGGACCTTCTAAGGCGCAATGCGGACCTCTTCCCGCCGTTCGTCGAGATCGTCATCGACGAGATCCAGGACATCACGCCCGGGTTCATCGAGGTCGCGCAACTGCTTGTCGCGCCGGACCGGGGCCGGGTCTTCGCCCTCGGCGATCCTGAGCAAGTGCTGTACGGACGACCGATCAAGCTGGCGCTTGATCGCGTCTCGCCGCACCGTCACGACCGTCGGTGGCTGGCGCGGGATTATCGATCTACTCGTCAGACATGGCGCCTCGCGGAGGCGTGGCGGGTCGTGGACCGCGACTCCGAGACTGTGCGGGAGGCCGAGACCGCGCCCGATCGGATCGGGCCGGTACCCCGCCTCATCGTCGAGGCGGATCGCCCATCTGCCATACGGGCATTGGTTGATGGAGTCGTGGACGAGGCAGCTGCCACCAACCCCGGGATGATCGGCATCCTCCACCTTGGAGCGGATGCTGGCGCAGCAATCGCGGCCGAATTGAATGCACGAGGTGTCGAAGCGGTCTGCGTCGACGGCAGGGACGATGTCCGGTTCGCCGACCAAGTGGTGAAGGTAGTCTCATTGCGACGTTCGAAAGGCCTTGACTTCCCGGCACTCTTCGTGCTGATGCCCGACAGGGCTGATATCAGCAAGGACCCGATTACCTGGGCTGACCGCGACACGAGCCTGGAAGCGCGGCGGGTGCTCTACGTCGCTGCGACGCGCGCGTCTCGCAAGCTGGTGCTGGTCGCCAGCATTGTCGCCCCCCATCCCCTGCTCGAGGTGCTCGATCACTCCTCTTATCGTGTCGAGGGCAGCCGCGGCCAAGACTGGCGCCGGCGCGTCGGGGGTGAGGATGCCGAGGATCCCGTGATCGGCGGTGACGAGGGCGACCATTCCCGTACGACGCCGACCGACTCCCCATCATGATCGAGACTGGGTTGCGTTGGCGCCGCGTACAGGCGACCATCGCGCCTGATGACCATGATCGTCCTACGTCTCGGGTACGCCTGCGCACCGCGCCGCCGTGGCGAGGTGGTCGCCGCCCTGCGTCTTATCGACCAAATTGGTGCGCCCGCCGGATGGCCGGCAGGACGCTACCTCTTGGTTGACACCCGCGGCGCCGGTGAGCCTGACCTCGAGGTCGAATACCTCTTCACGTCGCTTGCCGACATGGAGCAGCGTGAGGCGCGGTTGCGCGAGCAGCTTCGGGCGAACGCGCGCGACGGGGGCCCGGACACTACCTCATGGCAGTCCGGGTTGATCTCGCCGGGAACACGGCGTCTGCTGACACTGGTCGACGATCCCAATGCGACGCGGCTAGGCCGCGGGTCGGTGCAGGAAGGCCAGGCGGACGCACATGCACCGCGCAACACGCAGCGGGGCGATGGGATATTTCTGTCAACGGGGCCAAGCTCGCCCGCTGTTCCACTCCCCCTCGAGAACTCGCCGGAGGAGGAGGACGGGGACGAGGACATCGAACCCGACGAGGAGCCAATCGAGTTCGACTCGTCAAGCCTCATCCCGGAAGGCACCATTCCAGCGCCGCTGCACGCGGATGAGCAGAAGGCGCGGGCACGGTCGCTCGTGCGCGACGTGCCCGGCCTGCGCGTCGGCTTCGGCGACACCGGCCTCACTAGGTCGCCATCGATTGAGCGGCGTTCACCCCGACGCGGCGATTAGCGGTCAAGCCTGACCTAGACTACGCGCCGAGATGGGTACCGAACCACTCCAACGTGTCATGCCACGCCTGCAATGACGCCTCGGCGTGGTAACTCGGCCGCGTGTCGTTGAAGAAGGCGTGCGACGCGCCCGGATACGTCACGAGGCGATGTGCGACTCCAGCCTTTGCGAGTCCCGCCTCCACTGATGGGATCGAAGCATTGACGCGCGCATCGTTTTCGCCATACACACCAAGCGCCGCCGCGCGGACGTTAGCGAGTTCGTCCGGGAAGGCGGGTGGGCCGTAGAAGGGCGCGACCGCCGCCAATGCAGGCTCCCGGCACGCCACATTCCATGAGACGCTACCCCCGAAGCAATACCCAGTCATGGCGATCGCCTCGGGCCTGACGCTCTCGTGTGCGCTGAGGTAGGCGATTGCTGCCTGGAAGTCCTGCACGAAGAGGTCAGCCTTGCCGGGAGCGGTCAGCGCCGCGGCGCGCTCGTTCGCTGGGACCGCCTCGGTGCCCCCTTCACGTGAAAGGAGATCGAGATGGATGGCGACGTATCCTGCCTTAGCAAAGCGCCGCGCCACGTCGCGAAAGTGCTCGGCCGTGCCGGCGTTCTCGTGGCAGATTGCCACTGCGGGATAGCGTCCATCAGCGTTCGGGCGCACGACGTACGCCCGTATCTCAGCGCCGTTCGAGTCAAGCATGACGTCGGCGGCAACCACCCCCGGGTCGCCTTCGGGAACGCTGAATGGGCTCTGTGGTTGGCCTGACGCGGCGTACGCCGGCGGTCCTGCTTGAGCTGAGGCCCGAGCCGGGATCCCCAACGCGAGCAGAAGCGAAGCGGCGGAGCCGATACCACCAGTCATCCGCAAGACTCGTTCAACCAAGTCCCGGCGCGGCAACAGGCCGTCCTCGTAGCCCTCAGCAAACTCGGTCGCCAAGTACCGCTGTGTCACGTCAAGCCGGTCAAGGACCGATTGGTCCCGACCATTCGCCCCGTCGTTCGCCACCATCGACTGCACGCCTCCAAGTTTCGGCCACCACACGCCGTCCCAAGGCAAGTCTATGGATCCCGGTGCCGACCCAAGCCAGCGTTGCCGTTGCGAACGCGCATCACCGACCCGCACGAAGCGTTATGGCCGCCGGAAGGAACACGTTGGGCAGCCCGGGTGCGGCCGCAACCAATGACGTGTTTCGGTCCGTCCAGGAGGTCGTGAAACCATGGTGGCGACGATTCCAGCCACGACGTCCGCGGACGCGCCCGCCAGTGCGCCAGCCTTGGAAGAACAGCCGTCCGCAGATCTTGCACCATGCGATCTGGGCGCAACCACGGGCATTGAGCACAATGCTGAGACCGATTATGAAGGCCTTGCTAACCAAAAGGCCGGCAGGCAGCCGCTTCTTGATCAGGCAACCGGTGTCCCTTTTCCTGCGTTCGTCGCGCTCATTGAATCCGGCCCTCGGCGCGCGCGTGGGTGTGCGACCGCCAAACCGCAGCCCC
Source organism: uncultured Chloroflexota bacterium (assembly GCA_903836285.1). GTDB lineage: Bacteria > Chloroflexota > UBA11872 > UBA12225 > UBA12225 > CAILQO01. Next base: position 8,407 of record CAILQO010000585.1, on the reverse strand, counting down.
CATCGTCGATCAGTGGAGCCGGGATACGGGCAACCCGGAGGTCACTGGGGCGAGACCGCCTTCATCCCGCGTGGCTTGATGCCATCCCCGCGTCCATCGACGACCTACAAGGCACACCCGCTCCCGTCGAGACGGAGTTGGAAGCGGCGGTTCGCGAGACCGTTGAGCTTGGCGCACGCCATCGGGAGCCTCGCCTAGCACTCCCTCGAGGCGCGTGGCCGTGGTGGGCATGGGTCACGTACGCATCGACGGTCGGCGCAGCCACGTTTGCCGGGCTGTACCTGACCGCCATCATCCGGTTAGCGATGCCGACGCAACGTGGGCTTTGGATCTATCGGACCCGACGCAGCGCCGCACGGTTTGTGCTGGCGTCCACCGCCATGATGTTCGCGATTGCGGGTGCGTTCACAATCGTGCCACCCAGCGGACCAACGTTCGTGGCCGACATCCACGCAACAACCGAGGTTGGGACATTCGATCTCGATCATTGGCAAGCGCCAGCCGCCGTTGCCATCGTCCGGGATCCTGTGGTGGAAGCCATCAGCCCGCTGGCGATCGATGCAGCGGACGCGGCCAGAGTGACGATTTCGATGGGTGGGTCAGAAGGCGAGGTCGCACTGGCCGAGGACCATAGCGTCATCACGGAACAATCTACGCCTTCTCGCGACACACCCGCTCCGGTGCCAGCACCGCCGGACGGACCGGCGTCCGGTGGAGGAACCCGCGTAATTGTCGCGAACACTGGGGGCAGAGGCGTCGCCTTCCGCAACTCGCCCTCGTGGGACGATCGGATGGTGCCCAAGGTCGCGGTTCGGGAAGGATCTTCGTTGACGGTTCTTGGGTCTGGTCTCAGGGGCGACGACGGGACCGGCGGGTCTACCAGCTTCACGAGGGTGCGCGACGCTGCCGGCAGAACCGGTTTCGTCCCATCACGATTCGTGCAGGTGCCGTAGCAAACGCGCGTTCACCAGCGATGGATCATCACGCATCACGCAGGAGTCCCGAGTTCGTCCCAGAACCGCTGTGCGGGGTGCTCTTCGATGGTGTTTTCAGTCTGAGACCTCATACCATGTTGGTGCGCCCGCAGTGGTCGTGACAATCGCGTACGGCGACTCGGTGGTGGCTTGGTGGGGCCGGGGATCCCAAGCGCGAACGTCCGACCCTGCGGGCGAACACGTTTGGACTCACGATACGCGCGACCCGGACCACTCAGCTGGCTAGGTGCTGGATCTCGACCGCGCCGACATCGCCGGCTGGCACGAACCCGAGCACTTGCCCAAGAAAGGCCAGCTTGGTGGCGTACACGGTTGTGATCGTCGTCGCCGCACGGAAACCGTGACCTTCACCTGCAAACACGACGAGTGTGTGGGGGACTCCTCTGCGATTGAGCGCCGTCGCCATCGACCGCGCCTGATCGGGCGGTACAACACGGTCATCCTCGCCCTGCAGGATCAGCATGGGCGTCTCGATGTGGTCGACGTGGAGCAACGGCGAACGCGCCTGATAGACCTCGCGCCCTGACGGGTACGGCGCCACGAGCCGATCAAGGTACCGTGCCTCAAACTTGTGCGTGTGCATCGCCAATGCCTCAAGGTCGCCGATACCGTAATCGCTCAGCCCGGCGGCAAACACTCCCGGCCTGAACGCAAGGCACGCCAATGATGTGTACCCACCTGCGCTGCCACCCATGATCGTGAGGCGTGCCCGGTCAACTCGACCCGAGGCAGCCAAATAGTTGGCCGCCGCGACGCAGTCCTCAACGTCCGCGATGCCCCATGCACCGTGCAGCGCCTGCCGGTAGGCCCGTCCGTACCCGGTGCTCCCCCGGTAGTCAACATCCACGACCGCAATGCCACGAGTCGTCCAGAACTGCACCGGCGCCGAATACACCGCCGACGTCGCACCGGTTGGGCCGCCGTGCGACAGCACCAAAACCGGTGGCAACTCACCAGCAGGGGCCTCGTACGAAGCATTCCTCGGGGCGTAGTAGGTCGCGTGCGCCAGTGCGCTGCTGGCGGTAGAAAACGTGACCGCCTCGCCGATCGAGATGTCTTCATCCGGGATTGACGCATCCGCTTCACGCAGTACCTCGAACTTCGGCTCCTTTCCCTGAAGTTCAATCGTGACGACACGGGGCGCGTGTGTCGTCCGTCCCATGAGTGCCAGTACGCGCGTGCCGGAGAGGCAGGGTGATCCGCCGACCCAGCCATCGCCGAGATAATCCAAAGTGCCTCCCGCGTGAAGCTTGAAGGTCGCCAACCGCGCGTTCCCACCGTGGCGCGGGGCGATCAGCACTGACCCGTCTGGAAGGAAGGCATACGGCGCGGGCGTGAACCCCCAGAACGGCCCACACAGGTCGGCCTCGACCGAGATCAGTGGCACGACCGACCCGCTCGAGTCGATCCGAGCAAGGTTCCACCATCCGGAGGCGTCGGTGAGGACGTGCAGCGAACCGTCTGGCCCCCACGACGGGTGAACGAGCGATGCTTGGGAGCCATCGGCGTGAACCCAATCGCTGATCGCCTTCGGCTCGCCGGTGATCGTTGCCGCCATGGCGTTGAACGGCGCGACCCAGAGCGTCGTGCTGTCCCACGGCATGTTCGGGTGGTCCCACGACACCCACGCGATAGATTTCCCGTCGGGCGACACCGTGGGAGACGCCACGAAGTCGGCGGGAACGACTGGACCATCGCCTCCCGCGATCACGCGCGGGTCCTTGGACCCATCGGTCGGGAAGACGACCAGCTCGTTAAACACCTCAGTGGCTTCGCGTCCCTCGTGGCGCTCACGGACCGCGACAATCCACTCACTGCCACCAACGACCAATCCGTCCGCGTACCGATGGGACGGCCCAAGTTCCGGCGTCACTGGCACCGGGGTCAAATCTGGTCCATCCTGCCGAAAAACCCGTTGGGTGCCAAAGTCCACGAACCACGCGACGGTTGCCCCGTCGGTCCCAGTGGACAGCCAGTATTCGCCCCCGCCGTACTCATGCACACGCGACCGAACCGAGAATCCCTCGGGGGTCCAGTCGCGCACAATGCCACCTGGCGACCGTTCGACGAGGACGACCCGTCCGCCCTCTGCTGCACGCCCTTCGATCCAGAACGCTGACCCACGAGCGCCCCACCGAGGGGCGCCGACCCGCACCGAACTCGAAGCCATGTCCGCCGGTGCCAGCGGCGATGTCCACTCGCCGTATCGCGCAACCCGAACCACGCCCGGCATGCCGGCCTCCTCACTTCAGGCACGGCGGTCAATGTGCCTGATGGCTGACGCTACCATCCTGAGCCATGAGATACGGAACCATCGCGGGCCTTGATCGCCCGGTCTCGCGCATCGTCCTTGGCACCGCCGTCCTCTCCGAAGGAAAGGACGACTTGGCTACGGACCTGATCAATGCCTACACCTCCGCCGGTGGCAACATGATTGATACCGCCGCCGCCTACGGCGGGGGTTGGTCCGACCGAAACGTCGGAGCATGGTTGCGGCGCACCGGTCGTCGGGACGACGTGCTGATCCTCGCGAAGGGAGCCCACCACGATCGTATCGGTGATCGGGTGACCCCGGCCGAGATCAGCCTTGACCTAGGGTTCTCGCTTGAGCGCCTCGGCACGACCCACGTCGACCTGCTCGTCTTGCACCGTGACGACCCAAAGCTGCCAGTTGGCCCGATTGTGGAGGTGCTTGACCACCACCACCGACGTGGACGGGTTCGCGCCGTCGGTGGCTCCAACTGGACCGCCGATCGGCTGGCAGAGGCACGCGTCTATGCACGAGTACACGGATTACTGCCGTTCGCGGCAAGCAGCGTCAACCTCGCGCTTGCGGTGCCGATGGAGCCGATGTGGGCGAACTGCATCTCGATCGCCGGCGACGCACGGGGACAGGCGTGGTACGCCGACCAAGGCATCCCGGTGCTTTCATGGTCGTCACAGGCCGGGGGGTTCTTCTCCGGCAGGTTCGCTCCCGATGACCGATCGAACAGTGACATGGTGCGGGTCTACTACAACGAGGCGAACTGGGCCCGATTCGACCGCGCTACCCGCCTCGGAACCGAGTTGGGTCTGACTGCGACTCAAGTCGCCCTTGCTTGGGTGCTGAACCAGCCAGGCCTCGAGACGTTTGCGCTCGTCGGTCCCGCATCGGTCAATGAATTGGAGCAGAGCCTCGCGGTCGCCGATGTCGTGCTGTCGCCTGCGCAGGTGGATTGGCTCGCCAACGGCGACCGGTAGGCGCGTCGAACCCGTGTTGTTGAGCGCTGCCGACATGTGCGCGGGTCGGGCGGTTTGCGTCCACGGTCAAAGGCCAATCCTCGGGCCGCAACCGACCTCGATCAACTCTTCCACGGTATCGATCGCCCAGCCCACTGCGGCCAAAAACGTGCCCCGTCAATGACACCTGCCCCGCACACTGGGATCGTTCGCCTGCATGTCCGATCGTTCGGGGGGACACCTCATCGAGACGGCTCCCCATTTGTCCTGCTGCACGGCCTGGGCGTGTCGGGCGTCGTCTGGACGGCCTTTGCGAGGCGCCAACTCGGCGACCGAACCGTGATCGCTCCAGACTTGCGGGGGCACGGCGAGAGTGATTCCTCGCCCGACGACGCCTACGCCATCTCCGACTACGCCGCGGACATCGCGAAACTGATCTCCGACCGCTTTGGCGGGACGCCGGTCGCCCTCGTCGGGCATTCCCTCGGAGGCCTCATTGCCATCGAGGTGGCGCGCATTTGGCCCAAAAGCGTCGGTCACCTCGTCGTGCTCGATCCGCCGCTTGACCAGTCCCATTCGCGTGAAGTGGTCGCGACGGTCGCGCAGTTACGCCGGTTGCCATCGGACGATCTCGAGGCGTACCTCGGGGGTTTCCATGGAGTGGCGGCCGGGGCCTCCCTCGGGCGCCTGTTCCGGGCTGCAGCTGCCGGCACATACGCCTCGTACTTGGCCATTCCCCCGGGCGCCACGCGCGCATGGGACGCCGCGCCGCACATCATGGCCCCAACGCTTCTCGTTCAGGCTGACGTTTCCACGGACGGTGCGCTGCGCGACGAGGTGGCGGCCGAGTTCGTCAGGCGCCTTCCGAACGGGCGCCTCCTCCGAATCCCGGGCGCCGCGCATGCGGTCCATGCGTCGCACCCGAACGAAGTCGGCCACGCGGTTCGGGAACTCGTGGACAGCGCTGGATTTACGGGTGCTAGCGCGCCGAGTGCATCGGCATGATCACGTGCGTGTAGTGATCGGCCCCGACGCCTTCAACGACTGCCGGCGACAGCGGGCCAGATAACTTCAGGCGTACCTTCTCGGTCTTGAGCACGCCAAGCACGTCGCCAAGGAACTCCGAGCTGAACGAAATGTGCGTCTCGTCGCCCCCGACCTGCGCAGGCACCTGACTCTTATTGTCGCCAACCTCCTGCGCGGTCGCCGACACCTCCATGTTGCCGGGCTGCAGGCCGTCGCTCGAACCCGGGACAAGCTCGAGTCGCACGACGTTCGCCGAGTCGCGCGCAAAAATAGACGCAACCTTGATTGCGGTCACGAGGTCTGTCCGCGCGACCGTAACCTCGGTCGACGCTGTCTTCGGCACCACCCGCTGCAAGTCCGGGAACTGGCCCTCAAGCAGCCGACTGACGAGTACGGTCTCGCCACCGGCCGTGCGTACCCGAAAGAGCACCTGCGTGCGGTTACCGGTGACGCTCACTTCGACCTCGTCGTCGTCTCCGCTTAGCAGGCGACCGAGCTCAGTGAGGGCGCGCGCCGGGATGATCACATCGAGCGCCTCAGGCAGTCCGTGGTCAAGTTCAGCGGTGCGGATGGCCAGCCGGAACCCATCAGCAGCAGCGAGCGACAGGACCGTGCCCTCCATCCGGACGTTCACGCCAGACAAGACCGGTCGGGACTCGTCGCGCGCGGCACAGAACGCCACCTGATCGATCATGGAGCGGAACTCGCGTGCGGGAATCCGCACGGCGGGGCGGTCATCGCCGGTGGCAACCGGTGGGAACTCCTCCGGGTCGACCCCCTTGACGTTTGCGCCGATCCGCTCGCACTCCAAGCGCAGCGGCGTACCACGGTCGCCACCGTCGATCGAGACGTCGCGCCCGGCGGGCAGCGAGTTCACGAACTCGGAGAGCAGGCGAGCCGGCACTGACGCTCGGCCCTCCTCCAGCACACGAGCCGGCACCCACGTCGTGATCCCGAGTTCGAGGTTGGTCGCGACAAGCCGCAAGCGCTCGCCGTCGGTGGCGACGAGGACATTCCCAAGGATCGGCATTGTCGTGCGCGAGCCAACGGCACGACCGACGATCGCAAGCCCCCGGCTCAACTGGTCCTGAACGCACGAGATTCGCATCGCCGGCCGGTCCTTTCACGCGCCCGACCCCGGAATGGTTCGCAAGCAGGCATGGGGATGCCGCCCGGAGGCGCGGGTGGTTCCCAAGGATACGCCCACGGCACCCGATCAACCCGTCCATCCGGCAGTGCTCTCGGACTCCAAGCCTTCGTACCACGCGGCATCGCCGGCATGCAGCTAGGTCCTACCCTTGCTCCGTGACGGCCCAACCGAACGGCAATCGCGGCGCAAAACTGATCGACACACCCTCCGCGCGACGGCCGCCTGCGCACCCCTCCCGCGTCGAACCGGCGGAGCCGGTCGCCATCGTCCGGGCCAACCCTGACCGCATCACTGTGGGAGACGTGGCAACCTTGCGGAGTTCCGACGAGTTGCTGCGCCTCCTGATGACACGCTACCGCGATGCAGAGGCACCGCTCGGGCGGGCGCTGCACCCGATGACCACAGTTCCCGCCGGGCTCGCCATTGACGCTGCCATCGAGGCGGTCGGGGGATACCGGCTTGAGGTAACGACGCTGCGCTATGCCACGTTCTCCATGGAGGCTCCGACCTCCAATCGTCGCCCGCTTGACGCGACTGCGCGCGTCGACGTCGTCGGACGCCGACATGTCGAGGTTGCAAGCGTTGTCACGGAAGGGACGCGCACCATCCTCGTTGGGCGCTTCGGACTCGTACGCGTGGTTCGAGGGCGCGCCGCACTGCTCGGTCCACTTGCGGGCACCGATAACACTCCACCATCCAACCACGGGCGGTAATCGACGCGGTCTCGCCTACGGTGTGAGCACCGGCGCGGCGTCACGAAAGGTTCCGACGGCATGGCTCGGCGCATCTTGGTCACCGGCGGTGCCGGATTTATTGGCTCGCACACCGTCGACCTCTTGGTAGCGCGCGGGGACTCCGTGCGGGTCCTCGACGCACTGCTACCACCCGTGCACGCAGCTGCCACGTGGCCTTCGTACCTTTCGGCGCACGTTGAGCGCATCCACGGCAGCGTCGAGGACCCCGCGACGCTTCGGGCCGCCCTGCACGAAATCGATGTCGTCGTCCATCTCGCTGCGTATCAGGACTACCTGCCGAACTTCAGCCGGTTCTTTCATGTGAACGCCGGCGGGACAGCGCTCCTCTACGAGTTGCTGGTTGCCGAGGCCGCGTTGCGGGATCGAGTGGAGCGAGTTGTTGTCGCCACCTCACAAGCCGTCCTGGGCGAAGGCAGGTACGAGTGCCCCGTGCACGGCACGCGCTTCCCGGGGCAGCGTCCGTTGGCACAGCTCGAGGCGCGCGACTGGGACCCTCGCTGCGACGACTGTGGCTCAGCCATGGCAACGCGCCCGACGTTCGCCGACGATCCACCACGCCCTCACAACCAATACGGGATCTCGAAGCTAACGCAGGAGCTCATTGCCCTGAACTTGGGTGCGAGATACGGCATCCCGACCGTGGCGATGCGTTACAGCATCACTCAAGGACCCCGGCAGAGTTTCACGAACCCGTACTCTGGCGCGCTCCGTATCTTCGTGCAGCGGGTGCTTCACGGGCGCCAACCGATGGTGTACGAAGACGGCCAGCAACTCCGAGATTTCGTGACGGTTTGGGACGTCGCGCGAGCCAACCTGATTGCGATCGACGACCCACGTTCCGACTTCAAGGCTCTCAATGTCGGTGGTGGTCGCGCGATCACTGTTCTGGACTACGCCCAAGTCGTGAGCCGCGCGCTCGCTTGTCCGGTCACCCCGGAGTTGCCTGGCCGGTTCCGCATTGGCGACACGCGCCACATCTGCTCGGATATCTCCACCTTGGCCGACCTTGGGTGGCGGCCGAAGCACACGCTTGAGGAGGCTGCCTCGGCGTACGCCGAGTGGGCGCAGGCGCAACCAGGCTTCGGAGACTACACCGACAGCGGCCTGAAGACGATGACCGACCAAGGCGTGGTTCGCGACGCACGCTGACGCCGCCCGCCACTGCGACTGCACGTGCGACGATCTCCGTCCCGTTCGCGCTTCGGCCGCTCTGCACGTCAACCTGAGGCGCGGGCCTGACGGTCCGCTCCACACCTGCTCGG
>CAILQO010000584.1 GCA_903836285.1 uncultured Chloroflexota bacterium | reverse complement strand
GTGTTCGCCGCCTTGGCCAGGTTGCCGAGTAAGGCGACGACTTTGAAGCACACCAGCCTGAAGAGAGAAGACCCCACCCGGAATGGGTGAGGCCTTCATTGGTTGCGGGGGCAGGATTTGAACCTGCGACCTTCAGGTTATGAGCCTGACGAGCTGCCACTGCTCCACCCCGCGTCGACCCCTGACAATAGCACGCGAATGGCCGGAGCGTCCACCGGTTGATCGGCGATGCCGCGCATCTCGGACCGTCAGCTTCGACACGATGATGGCCCGGCATGCCACCATTCCCCAAATGGCGATGCTTCCGTATTCGTGGCAGGAGTGCCGACTTTGTGGCGGGGCCTACCTGCTCTGGGCTGACCCGGCCGCTCCGCTAGACACGCACGAGACTGGCCTCGGCGAACGATGGACGGAATGGGTCCACCTTGACGGGCGCCCGTACGACGAGTCTGACAGTGCTGCGTGCAACACCTGTGAGGGCCTCGACCTCGAGTCGATGACCGCCCCGCAGCGTCGCTGGGGCGTCGGGCTGCCCGGTTCGACGATTGCTGCCATGCGGGTCCGCGGCCTGCCGGTGCCGACGTCCGGCGGATTGCGCCCAGTCACGTCGCCGCCGACGAGGACGGGCTTCGTGCCGGTGACCCCCCAGCCTCCTGCGGAAGGCGTATCTGACGCGCTGAACACACCCTCGGAACTGGTCGGGGCGTCAGCACCGTCCCCCGCTCGCCCCGAAACGCCGTCCGGCGAGGTGATGTTCCTTCCGGTTCGGGATGGGCCACCACCGACGCGCGCGATTCCGTTCCTCGCGTCGCTCGCCCGGTCGATCACGACGGCCCCGCGGTCGTCCGTCGAGACCTACGCGCCGCGCGAACCACTCGAGCTGTCAGACCCGCTCGTGTGGGTTGTGATGGGTACCGCCGCCGTCACGCTCATTGCTGTGGTCGTCGGATGGTTTACCAGCCCCGGAAACGTGCCGCAGTAGCCTGTTTGCGCACGGCATCGACTCCGACGCCGCGCCCGCCCAACTACCGCAGCCCGAGGATCGTGGCGATGTTGGCGCGCGATGGGTCAACGACTGGGCGCAAGTGGCCCGACCGGCTCGACATCAACGTCGTCAGCCCCGGCCCATGACCGGCCACCATGCAGTCGGTGTGGGCGATCACCCCGACGATCATGCCCCCGTGGCGGTAGCCCCGGCCGTACGAGTGATCCTGGTCACGCACCGCTACGAGATCGCCCAGGCGAAGGTGTGCCAACCCATGCGCCTCGAGGGCGTCGCGGTCGTGCGTCTGGATGTCGTAGTCGCCGCGTTCGGGGCTTGACCCAACGCCCGAACCCATCAACTCTGGCGGGACGATGCCAGCGACCGGGATCTCCAAGATGCCAGCATCAGACACCTCCCCGGGGAGCGCCTTGAGCAACTGGACGGACATGTTCAGGAGCTTGACGTCGGGGGCGTCAAGGAGGGTCAGACCTCGACCGTAGGCGCGCACCTGAATGCGGTCGCCTATCGTCAGCTTGTCGAGGATGTCCGGGGCGAAGTCCACCATCATGTGCTCCGCGCCGCCGTGCTTGCCGGTGACCGTTCCAATCGACCCCTTGCCCTCGCCGCTGACGACGTGCGCTTCATTGCCGATGCAACCGAGCGTGGCCAAGGCGTTGTTCTCGTCCGCGTCCTTGTTGCGAATGGTGACGCCGGGCTCGACGTGGTCGCATGCCCAACCGATGGCCCGGTCGCCCACGCGCACGTT
>CAILQO010000583.1 GCA_903836285.1 uncultured Chloroflexota bacterium | reverse complement strand
GCGGCGCGGGTCGCCGAAAGGGCGTCCTCAACGCGATGCTTGCGCTCCTTGAGCTCGGTCTCGGTGGCCGCGCCGACCTTGATGAGCGCGACACCGCCGGAGAGCTTGGCCAACCGCTCCTGAAGCTTCTCACGGTCGTAGTCCGAGGTGGTGTCCTCGATCTGCGCCTTGATCTGCTTCATGCGCGCCTGGATCTCGTCAGAGGAGCCACGGCCCTCGATAACCGTCGTGTTGTCCTTGTCGGACGTGACGCGGCGGGCCTGCCCAAGGTCGCGCAAGGTGATGCTGTCGAGCTTGCGGCCCAACTCGTCGGAGATGACGGTGCCACCGGTAAGGATGGCGATGTCCTTGAGCATCTCCTTGCGACGGTCGCCGTAGCCCGGCGCCTTGACGGCAAGGACGTTCAGGATGCCGCGCATCTTGTTGACGACGAGGGTGGCGAGTGCCTCTCCCTCGACATCCTCGGCGAGAATGACGATGTTCTTGCGGCCCTGCTGGACCATCGTCTCGAGCAACGGGACGATGTCGTTGATGGCCGAAAGCTTCTTCTCGGTGATGAGGATGAGGGGCTCCTCGAGTTCAGCCGTCATGCGGTCCGGGTTCGAGACGAAGTAGGGCGAGATGTAGCCACGGTCGAACTGCATGCCCTCGACGTACGAGGTCTCGTACTGCAGGCCCTTGCTCTCTTCGACGGTGATGACGCCGTCCTTGCCGACCTTGTCCATGACATCGGCGATGAGGTTGCCGATCTCGGAGTCGGCTGCGGAGATGGTGGCGACGTTCGCAATCTCGTCACGGCCGGAGACGGCGGTGGCGGCGTCGCGAATGGACTGCACCAGGACGGCGGCGCCCTTGTCGAGGCCGCGCTTGATGATCATGGGGTTCGCACCGGCGGCGAGGTTCTTGAGGCCCTCGGTCACAATCGCCTGCGCGAGGACGGTGGCAGTGGTGGTGCCGTCACCGGCGACGTCGTTCGTCTTGGTCGCCGCTTCCTTGAGAAGCTGCGCGCCCATGTTCTCGAACGGGTCGGGAAGCTCGATCTCCTTGGCGACGGTCACGCCGTCATGGCTGACGGTTGGTGCGCCGTACTTCTTGTCGATCGCAACGTTGCGGCCCTTTGGCCCAAGGGTCGTCTTGACCGCTTCGGCCAAGATGTCGACACCGTTCTTGAGCTTGCGCCGGGCTTCCGCATCGAAAGCCAACTGCTTCGGCACGGGTTGTCCTCCTGAAATCCCCGTCTTCGGGGTATCGGTCGCTGGTCCCACCGCCATGGTGGGCGGCCCGACCACGTGATTCGTCGGGGCGCGTGAAGCGCCTCGGATGATCTCGGGCCAAGATCGACGCGTCACCCGCCCTGTGCGTTGCCAACGATCCGTGCGGGTTAGCAGTCGAGCGGCCCGAGTGCCAATGACAGTATACGAGCCGCGTTAGCAGTTGGCAACGGAGACTGCTAACGCCCGGGTGAAGTTGGTGGGCGAGGGTCTGCCGGTGCGATTGCCAGGGAGATTGCGCCGTTTCCGGCGGCGATGGTGTCGGTCACCGCCATCGTGCCGAGGTCGATGGCACTGACCGACGCGGACGCGGCGTTGGCGACGTACGCGCGTCGGCCGTCTTCGGTGACGAGGATCGCTTGCGGTTGTTGCCCCACCGGGATGACGTCTCGCACCTCACCAGTGGTGGCGTCGAAGACCTGTACGAGGCCGAGTTGCACGTTGCTCACGAGGAAACGCGTGGTGCCGGGGATGGGGGCGATCGCCGCCACGCCGGATCCCGCGTCGAAGGTGCGCTTGGCTTCGCCGGTCGACCGGTCAAGGGCATACACCGTCGACGATGACTGATTCCCCACGAGGATCGTCGCGCCGTCGTCGATGAACTGGTAATCGCCCGCCCAGATTGGCAGTCGCACCGGCTTGCCGGGTGTCCCGGTGGCGACGTCCACAAAGCTGATCTCGCTGGTCGCGCGGTGGGCGATACCGAGGATGGTGCCATCTGGCGTAAAACGGAGGCCGCCCGTTCGCCGGTTGAAGTCGAGGCGGCGCAGCACCCGGGTGCCCTCGGGGTCGATCTCGATGACGTTCGAGTACTCCTGCCCCTCGGCGCCCGCGGTCGCCACCCATAGGTGGCCGTTTACGGGGCTGGTGACAAGGGCGGAGACGGCACCGGCGTTGAGTGCCAGGCGCCCTTCCTCAGCGAAGTCCCATGCGCGGAGCCGCACGATTTCTGATGACCCGCCCCAGCTCGTGAACAGCCGGCGGCCCGACTGGGCGGTGGCGACGTACGTCAGGCGCCCCGTGCCAAGATCAACCGGTGGCCCGACACTCGTCGCCGATGCCAGGTCAATCGCGCTGATCCGCGGTTGCGAGTGGCCGACGTAGAGACGGCGCGGGAAGGCGGGTCGTGTCGGAATGGGCGTGGCGCCACCGGCGACCTGCCCGCGCGACGGTGCCAAGGCGGCGACGCTCTCTCCGGGAGGGAGGGGCGTCGCGCCCACCGATGACGGTTTCGGCGTGGGGGCGGGGGTCGGCGAGGCCTGCCCCCGGGCGCTGGCCGTGGCGGTTGGTGGATCGGGTGCACCTGCGACGAGGACGAGGTCAACCTCCACGACGCCGCTTCCCGTCACGGCTTTCGCGATGGTGACGTTGGTGGCGCGCGCCTGGCCGACGGCGGCCTTACGCGCGCGGATGCTGACCCCATCGGCCGGCGGAGAGGCGAACCGCGCCTCGCCCCGTGTGTCGGTGGTCACGCCCTGGACGATCGCCCGCCCGAACCGGTCCTGGACGTCGACTGGTGCGTCCGCGACGGCACGGCCGACCGAGTCGCGGACGCGGACACGGACCTCGACGGGGAAGGGCGTCGGTATCGGGGTTGCCTCGCCTGGTATCGATGGATCGCCGAGGTCGACGCCAGCGACCGCTGCCAGTTGCGACGTCACCCCGCCTCCGGTCATGCGGACTGCCCCGACCACTCCAAAAAGGAGGACGACCCCAAGGGCGACGACGAGCAATCGTGTCACTTCGGTGTGCCCCTATCGAACGAGGCTGCAGTGACAGGGGCGGGTGCGACGATCGGTGGGTTCTGGCCGCCTGCCTCGCAGCCACGTGCAGGTCGACAAGCCTGCCGCCAGACGGCGGGTACGCGTTGCGCCCACTGGGGCCTCACTGGGTCATCCCCTGTCCGACGACGAACCACTCCCACGCACGGCTACCCCACCGGCGTGGGATACGTGCGACACGAACGATGGCGGACCACGCGTCGCGCGCGTCTGCGCTTGACGGGCGCAGGCGACGGACTGCAACGTCGACCACGAAGGCAGCGACGGCAACCTGCAGGAGTTCGGGCCAGATGTCGCGCGGGGCGTGGCGATGGATGGTGTCGCGTCGCCATGCGTCCTCGGGCGCGTTGACTGCAGGGGCACCGCTGTCGGTGGCAAGCCGCTCCAGGAGGGTGCGGTTCGCGAGGAGCGGTGCGACCTCGGCGGGGTACGACCGTGCGTAGCCGGCTACTTGCGTGGCGACGGTGCGTCCGGAGGCGTCCGCCTGGGTGACGCGCACGAAGTAGGCGCCGGGGTTCGGGGCGTCGAAGTCGGCCTCATATCTCCCTGGAGCGACCTGTGCGAGGACAAGGCGGCGTGCGGTGCCGTCTGGGCCGGCGACGTCGGCCACCGTGTCGAGGAGGTCGCGGAAGCCCCCGCCCGTTGCCCACGCGTCGACCTGCACACGCGCGCGCGCCGACCCGCAGGGGGCCCCGGCGCAACTCGTGGCGGCGTCCACGACGCGCACGGCCAAGTTGGGGTCCTGGCTTGCCGGCATCGACCACTGCACCGCCTGCGTCCAGAGGGCACGGAAGGCGTCGCCGTTGGCGACCCAATCGCGCGCCCACGGCCCTTCGGCGTCGGAGGTCCAGGCGACGGCGCGACCGAGACCGTACTGCCATTGCGCGAGGATCGTTTCCTCTTGGTCGCTGGTCAGGACAACCTCGGTGCCGGGCCGCGACGCGGTCCGGAGGTAGCCATGCAGCTGCGGGAGGGCGCTTGGCACAAGTCCACGGACCGCCGCGGCGGGGGAAGCGAGTCGGGGCGTGAAGTCGCGTTCCTGCTTGTTCGTCCGCCCAGCGAGGCGCGCCTCCTGGGTCATGATCTGCGGGACGCCTGACGGGGAGTCGGTGAAGTAGTAGCGCCCGCTGCCCCGCCGGGCGAGGTCCTGCAGGAGGCCCCTGCCCGCCTCGCTCGAGACGGCGACGGTGGAGAGCGTGACGCCGGCGCGACGGTATGCATTCATGAGTGTCGGGAACGGGGCCGGTGTCCCTTCGCCGTCAGTCAGCAGGATCACGTGCTTGACGCGCGCCTGCGTGGCCTGCATGCCCCGCAACGCGAGGTCGAGCGCGACGTAGATGTCGGTCCCGCCGTCTGGCTGGATGGTCGCGACCCTGTCGGCGATTGCCTTGACATCGGCGGCGCCGCGGAGGGTCCGCATCTCCGAGATCCATCGGGCGTTGTAGTCGAACGCCACCACGCCGACCTGGTCACCCTCCTTGAGCGTCTCGACCGCGAGGATCGCTCCTTCCTTGGCAAGGTCCATGCGACTGGCGCGACGGTCACGCGTGTCGATGCCGGACATGCTGCCCGACCGGTCGATGACGAGGGCGACCGCGAGGGTTGCCGCTTGGTCCTTCTCGGGGAGTTGCACCGTCACGGGGAGCGCATCCTCGAGAGGCGTCCCCGAGTATTCGCCCTGCCCGAAGGTGTGCTCGCCACCGGCCACGACGAGGCCCCGCCCCCGCTCGGCGACGGCTGACTTGATCGCCGTCATCGTTGCCGTGGTCAGGGCAGTCGCGGGGACATCGACCAGGACGATGGAGTCATAGCGTGCGAGGCCTTCGGCGGTGTCGGGCATCGCCGCGGGTGAGGCAACGTCGACGACCACCCGCGCCGACTGCAGGACGGTCGCGAGGGTCGTGGCGTTCCCGGCCTCCCCTTCGACAACGAGCACCTTGCCGGGCTCGGCGACCACGGCGTGTGCGACCGCGAGATTGTTGGCGTCCACCGGGTCGCCGGGGGCCTCGACTTCGGCGCGAAAGACCCACGCTCCGCGCCCGAGGCGCCCCATCGGTACCGCGACCTCGGTCGGGCCCTGATCGACTTCGAGGGTCCGGTCGAAGACAAGGGTCCCTGGGTTGGACGCGTTCGACGGCCCGTCGGGAGCCGGTCGCGCCCAGACCCGCACGGTGACCCGTCCGGGTGCAGGCGATTGCACGACAACGCGCGCATCGGTCGCTTCGCCGTCGTGCAGGACGGGGTCGACATCAAGCGTGGCGACCGCGACGTCATCAAGGCGTGCCGGCACGGTTCGGGATGCGATCTCGACGCCCCGGAGCGCGGGCGTACGGGCGGCGGCAAGTGCGCTACCGGCGGTCTCGTTCCCATCGGAGAGGAGGACGATCCGCCGCAGGTACCCGGCGTTCGCGGGGGGAAGCATTGCGGCGGCGGTGGTGATCGCTTGGCCCAGGTCGGTCGCCTCGCGATCGGCACCGTCGAGGGTTGCGGTTGCGTCAGGCAACTGCTGGTTCGGTTCGTCCCGACGCCCGATTGGCGCATCGATTCGCGCGGACCGCCCGAAGCTGACCACGGCACCCACGTCGTCCGGACCGCGCGCGGTGAGGGCGCTCGAGGCATACCCGGCGGCGGCGGCCTGGACATCGGCCGGGACGCTTGCCGACCGGTCCACGAGGAAGATGGTTGCGACTCCAGCGACCGGTGCCGGGACGACGAGTCCGGCGAGGGCCAGGACGAGGCTGGTGATGACGACTGTGCGGAGCGCGGCGTGGACCACCCATGTGGACCCGCGCCGCGGCCGGCCAGATGGGCTCGGTCGGGCACGCGTGCCAGTGGATTGCCCTTGGCTGCGCCGTGACACGAGCGCCACCCACCAGACCCATGGCACGACCGCAAGGGCGAGGAGCCACCATGGGCGGTCAAGCGAGACCGGGATGGCCTGCCATGCCGACGTGACGGCGTTCATCGCATGTCACCGTCCGGGGTGCGCCCGGCGGCCCAAGCTTGGGCGGACGTTTCAGGTGTCGCGGCGCCGACGACTGGCGCGCGACGACGCGCGTTCGGCGCAGCGGCCGGCTGGTCGCTTGGCACGCCCTCGGGCAGATTGTCGGCCCCTGCCACCTCTTCTGACAGGCGCGAGCCCGGCGGCGGACTGGTGAGCGCAAGTCGTGCGCGCCGGGCGCCGCCGACGTTGAACCACCACCATTCGGCGGCGACTACCAGCAAGGCGACGACGCCGGCCCACTGCCACCATTCGTCACGGTCGCTCGCCTCACCGGGACCAGCAAGCAACGGACCGGGTTCGGCGCTGGGGCCGACCGAGGCAAGGGCGAGGACAGCGGCACGGGGGCGCAAGTCAGCAAGAGCGGCCTCCCGTCCGGCAGGGACGGCCCGAGCGATGGTGACGTGCCTGGCAATCTCGTCACCTTGCTCGTACTCGCGGACGACGTACGCACCGGGCGTGGCGGTGTCCACGAACCGGACGGACGGCCGACCGGTGGAGCCCGGCGTCTCGATTCGCCGAACGTCACCGTTCGGCATCTCGATTGTCAAGGCAGTGGTCCGGGGCAGGGGGGTGATCGGGAGGGCGTCGCCCGGCATGATGGCAGTGTCGGGACCGCTTGCGGCCTCGGCCCCACCGGTGAGCCAGTCGATGGCGTTGGTGACAAGGACGGGGAAGCCCACGCGGCCAAGGAGGTTTGACGACCGCAGGTCGAAGGCGACGACGACGGCACGATAGGCACCGGGGTAGCCCATGAAGATGAGCGGAGACGACCGTGCCGAGACAACTTCCTCGGCCCACGTTGGAATGGCAACCTGACGCGCCTCGGTGACGGAGACGCCAGCGAAGTCCACGCCCTCGAGCAACGGACCCGGACGCACCCGAGCGACTTGGGCGCTGTTCCACTCACGGGTGTTGTCGGTGCGCCGCCCGAGGTTGCCGTTCACCACCACCGGCCCATCGGTGCGGGGCGGGTCAACCAAGAACCAGTGCGCCTGCGGGGCTTGCGGGGGGAACCAGGCTTCGAAGACGACGACGTCGTAGCGCGCGGCGGGGTCGTATCGCGCCGGGTCGACCCGTTCGAGAATGACGCCAGGGACGGCGCGCAGGGCACGCTCGAGCTGGTCTGTGCGACCGCCGACCAGGGCAACGCGTCGGGCGACCGGGCGGGGGATGGCGGCGAACGCCAAGTTGTCGAGGGCGAGCACGTCGGGCGAGTCAAACCACGCCTCGATCCACGAGGCGTCGGCCGGCACGTTGGGGATCGAGATTGCCTCGGAGGCATCGGATCCAACGGTCAGGGGGCGTTCGCCGAACGCTTTCCCGTCCACCCGAACGCGGAGCGTGCCGTTGGCCGGCGAGCCTCCACGGTTCTGGACACGGACGAACGCCTGCACGGGGGTCGTCGACAGGTCGCATGCGCTTTCGCCGCACAAATCCGGCCGGCGCGCGACGAGGGCAGTGATCGCGGCGTTTGTGGGGGCCGGACCGTCCGTGGTGGTCGCCTTGCCGACGCGCACAACTTGGATCGGGACCGCGGGCCGCCGGACTGTCCCCGGGAGGTCGGCCACGCCGCCAGTGACAATCACGACCTCGCCCTGGCGGGCATCGCGGATGGCGGC
>CAILQO010000582.1 GCA_903836285.1 uncultured Chloroflexota bacterium | reverse complement strand
CGATTCGGCGAGTATCGTCGGGGGCATCGCCATCCAAGGCCGTGCGAGCCTTGGCGGCAACCTGTGCAACTCCGCGCCGTCCGGCGACACCATCCCGTCGCTCGCCGCTGCCGGAGCGACTGCAATCATTGCGGGGCCTACTGGTCGGCGCGAGGTGCCCGTGGGCGAGTTTTGCACCGGCCCCGGCCAGAACTGCCTGATGCCCAACGAGCTGTTGGTCGCCATCCGTTTGCCCGCTCCGAAGCCGCGCAGTGGCGGTCACTACTTGCGCTTCATCCCACGAAACGAGATGGACATCGCCGTCGCTGGTGCCGGGGCGTGGGTCGCCTTGGATGAGCATGGCGTGGTGACCGAGGCGCGCGTTGTCCTCGCCTCTGTCGCGCCGGTGCCACTCGCCGTCCCGGAAGCTGCCGCCGCGGTGGTGGGTACGCACGGCGACGAGGCCGCCCTTGAGGCCGCCAGTGCCGCCGCGAAGGCCGCCGCACGGCCGATCACCGACATGCGAGGGACCGCCGACCAGCGTCGCCACCTCTCAGGCGTCATGGCGAAGCGCGCTCTTGCGGGGGCAATCGCGCGCGCCCGGGGCGAACACGTCGCCGGGGCGCATGAGGGCCATCGATCCAACGGAGTTGCCCACTAGGCTTTGTCGTCATAGGGCGGCGTGGAGTGGCCCGAACCCTTCCGAGCGAAGGTCGCGGCTTCCGGTACGCCGGCCACCTTTCGAGACCCGAGGTAAGCAACATGGTTGCGGTGGAATCCCGGTCGACGGCCAAGACCGTCGTCACGGCAACGATCAACGGAGACGAGGTCCAGTTCCTTGCTGAACCCCGCCAGACCCTCCTTGAGTGCCTGCGCGACGTCGTCGGGCTGACCGGCACGAAGGAAGGCTGCTCCGACGGCAATTGCGGCGCATGCAACGTCGTCATGAACGGGCATCTCGTGAACTCCTGCCTCGTCCTCGGCGTCGAAGCCGAAGGCGCGACGGTCACGACGATTGAGGGCATCTCCCCTTCCGGCGAGTTGCATCCGCTGCAGAAGGCCTTCCTTGAGGAGGCTGCTCTGCAATGCGGCATCTGCACGCCAGGGTTCATCGTCTCGGCATCCGAGTTGCTTAAGGCAAACGCGCACCCGACCGAGGATCAGGTTCGCTTCTGGTTGGCCGGCAACCTGTGCCGCTGCACCGGCTACGACAAGATCGTCCGGGCTGTCCTGCACGCGGCGGAGATGATGCACCCCTCCGCATCCCATTGACGATCGCCACCACCACCCGCTCGGGGTGTTCCGGGCTGGTGGGTAGTCTTTGGCTAGCTTTGCCTAGAGAGGGACCACCATGACGCAGACCGCTGACCGTCCCGCCAGCGTTACGCCGGCGACCTCCCCCACGCGCGTCATCGACAGCAACGGTGGCGCCAATCGGATCATCTCGACCGGCGAATACCGGGTCGTCGGTACCCGACCCGTTCGCCACGACGGCGTCGACAAGGTCACCGGGCGAGCCGTCTACGGTGGCGACACTCGCCTTGCTGGCCTGCTCTACGGCAAAGTCCTCCGCAGCCCGCACGCTCACGCCCGCATCAAGCGGATCGATGTGTCGAAAGCGCGCGCACTCGATGGCGTTCACGCCGTCGTTACGCACGAGGATCTCCCCAAGGCCGAAGACCGTGAGGTCCACATGGGCGAGGGTGAGGGCAACCTCAAGCACATGTCCGACAACATCCTCGCCAGCGATACCGTCCTGTACAAGGGCCACGCCGTCGCTGCGGTCGCCGCTGCGAACGTGCATATCGCGGAAGTGGCCTGCAAGTTGATCGAGGTCGAGTACGAGGTCTTGCCCGCAGTTACCGACCTGCGTGCGGCGATGAAGGACGGCGCGCCATTGGTCCATCCGGGCACGACCACCGTGTCGCTCGGCAAAGACACCGGCAAGGTGTCGAACATTACGAAGCACTTCCGCATGCAGCAAGGCGACCCGGACGCGGCGTTCGCCAAGGCTGATGCCATCGTCGAGCGCGAGTACGTGACCGCCACAGTCCATCAGGGCTACATCGAGCCGACCAACGCCACTGCAATGTGGAATCGCGACGGGCTCATCACCGTGTGGACTTCCACCCAGGGGGCGTTCAACGCACGCGACTCGACCGCCATGATCCTCGGCGTACCGGTTTCCCGGGTGCGCTGCGTCCCGCAAGAGATTGGTGGGGGCTTCGGCGGCAAGATCAACGTCTACCTTGAGCCAGTGGCCGCCATCCTGTCGCGCGAGAGCGGGCGCCCGGTCAAGGTCATCATGTCCCGCGCCGAAGTCTTTCAGGCCACTGGTCCAGGCCCCGCGTCATGGACGAAAGTCAAGTTCGGCGCGACGAAGGACGGCAAGTTGGTTGCCGCCTCGGCCGAAATCGCGATGGAGAGTGGCGCGTATCCCGGGTCCGATACCGGTGCCGCCGCCGCCTGCATCTTCGCCGCCTACAACCTTGAGGACATGCGCGTCGACGGCTACGACGTCCTGACGAACATGCCCAAGACGGCCCCATATCGTGCGCCTGGTGCCCCGCAAGCGGCGTTCGCCGCTGAGCAGGCGATTGATGAGCTCGCACATAAGCTTGGCATCGACGTTGTGGAGTTCCGCCTCAAAAACGCCTCACACGAGGGCACCTTGCAGGTCGGTGGCCCACGCTTCAAGCGTGTCGGTGCCATCGAGGTGCTCGAGCAGACAAAGGCGACGGCGCACTGGAACTCGCCCCTGGGCACGCCCCGCCCCGGCCACAAGCGTGGTCGCGGGCTTGCGATCGGGTTCTGGTTCAACATCGGGCTCGAATCCAGCGTCTCGATCAGCGTCAATGCAAACGGTGCCGTGACCCTCATTGAGGGGTCGACTGACATCGGTGGCAGCCGTGCATCGATCTCGATGCAGGCGGCCGAAATCCTCGGCATCCGTGTTGAGGACGTCCGCCCAAACGTGGTTGATACCGACTCGATCGGCTACACCGGCGTCACCGGTGGCAGCCGTACGACCTTTGCGACCGGAATCGCCGCCATCGAGGCAGCGAAATCGGTGATCACCCAGATGAAGGCTCGCGCGGCTAAGGTCTGGGGTGTTCCAGCTGACGACGTCACCTACGACCAGAACGGCACATTCTCATGTTCGACTGACGCGGGCAAGCACATCTCGTTCCAAGATCTTGCCGCGAAGCTTGACGCGACCGGCGGTCCGGTCACCGGCGTCGGCAACGTCAATCCGCAAGGGGCAGGCGGTGCCTTCGCGACGAACCTCGTCGATGTGGAAGTTGATCCCGAGACCGGCAAGGTGGACATCATCCGCTACACCGCTGTTCAGGATGCTGGTAAGGCGATTCACCCGAGCTACGTTGAGGGGCAGATCCAAGGCGCATGCGTGCAGGGCATCGGTTGGGCCTTGCACGAGGAGTACTGGATGAACGAGAAGGGGGAGATGGCGAACACCTCCCTCCTCGACTACCGCCTGCCGACGACGTACGACGTGCCGATGATTGAGACCGTCATCGTTGAGGTACCGAACCCTGGTCATCCGTTCGGGGTCCGGGGTGTGGGCGAGGTCCCGATCGTTCCCCCGCAGGCGGCCATCGCGAACGCCATCCATGACGCCCTCGGCGTCCGCATGACGTCGCTGCCGATGAAGCCGTCGGTGATCCTCCACGCCCTCGGCACGATCTAGCGCCTCGTTCCTGCGACGGCCCCGGCCGTCGCGGGAACGCCTCACTGTGATCGATTGCCTCCGGGCCGACCAACCTCGGGGGCACGTTCATGTGGGTTGATTGGGTCGGCCACGCGAGTTTCCTGAGCCGAACCCAGGAGCTCGAGGCACGACCGGACGACACAATGGCGATCGTATTCATTGGACCTGCGATGCGTGATCTCGTCGCGGGCAGTCACCAGATTGAGGCCCACGGCGCGTCCGTACGTGAACTCATGTCGGACATCGGCCGGCGTTACCCGGAGTTGCGGGATCGCCTCTGCGCTGGTGACCAGTTTCGCCCCGGGTTGACGGTCGCCGTGGACAACGTGATCTTCGCCACGCGCGTAGCGATGTACCAGGACGTGCGCCCCGACTCCGAGGTGCACTTCCTCGCGGCGATTCCCGGGGGGTAGCCCCGCACGCCCGGAGGGCATTTCCCCGCATGGAGTACCGCATCCTTGGCGCGTCGGGCGTGCGCGTGTCGATACTCTGTCTCGGCACTGCCTTCTTCGGCATCCGGCCAGCCGGCCGGGACGTGGACGCGATTGTCGGTCGTGCGCTCGATGCCGGCGTCAACTTCATCGACACTGCGAATTCTTACGGCAATCAGGCGCGGTTTGATCGCCCCGGCTACCCGACGTGGCGCGAGCGTCCTTCGTCGGAGGAGTGCGTCGGTCGGGCGATCCGTGGGCGACGCGACCGCGTCGTGGTCGCCACGAAGGTCCAGGAACGGGTCGGTGACGGCCCGAACGACGGTGGTTCAGGCGGAGGCGGCCTGACGCGGCGCCATATCGTTGAGCAGTGCGAGCGGTCGCTCCTTCGGCTCGGGACCGACTGGATAGACCTCTACTACGCCCATCACGTCGATCCTACGACCCCAATTGACCAGACGATGCGCGCTTTCGACGACCTCGTGCGGGCCGGGAAGGTGCGCTACGTCGGCTTGTCGAACTTCGCCGGGTGGGAGTTGGCGCGTGCGCACGGCTTGTGCGAACGGCGCGGGTGGGTGGCACCTGTCGCCATGGAGATGCCCTACAGCCTTGCGAATCGGTGGATTGAGCGCGAGGTCGTGCCAGCGTGCCAGGCGCACGACGTGGGCCTCACGTGCTACTCACCACTCGAGGCCGGCCTCCTGACCGGGGAGGTTACCGCCGACACGCCCGCAGGTGACCCTATCCGGGTCCGTCGCGGCGGGCAACCGTTCACCGCGGCGCAGGTCGCTTTGGCGCACAGATTGGCCGATCTGGCGCGTGCGTGGGGTGCGCCCCCGGCGTCGTTGGCGCTGTCTTGGCTTGCCGGTCGGCCGGGCGTCACCAGCGTGATCCTGGGGCCAGAGACGACCGCCGACCTCGATGCCGGCTTGGCCGGCGTCACCCACCTGCTAGACGCGTCGCAACGCCAGGTACTCGATGGGCTCGTGCTTGACTGAGTTCAGAACGGCCAGCGACTTGCTTCAGGCCTACGCTCGGGTGATCGCCTCGTCCGCCGTTGGACCGGGATCGTTGAGGATCGCAATGAGTGCAATGGCGCACGCCGCGGCGGCGACTCCTGCGATTCCGAAGACCCAAGTGAGCGGCGCGCGCTCTGCCAGGGCACCCAATGCGAGGCTCCCGAGCGGGTTCGTCCCTGCATTGAGGACCACCCATAGCCCCATCACCCGCCCCACAAGGTGATCCGGCACACGCAGTTGCAGCACGGTGTTGGCGTTCGTGAGGAAGCCGACCGTTCCCAAGCCGATTGCAGCGAGGGCAAGCCATGCGGCTCCGGGGACCGTCGAGAATGCCCGTGCCGATGTGGCAATCGTGATAGCCCCGACCGCCGCAATTGCACTGAATGCCGCCATCGCCGTGCGTGGCCGTGAGCCCACCTGAGGCATACCCGTCACCACGGCACCGACCACCGCACCCATCCCGGCAGCGGTGAGGAGATGGCCAAGGCCATCCGGCCCGAGACCGAGGATGTCCTGAGACAGTGCCGGCAGGAAGGTTGCATACGGCATCACGGCGAGGCCAAACAGCGTCGTCACCGCGAGGAGTCGGAAGGTGAACGGATCGGCGCTCACGTAGGAGACGCCTTCCCCGAGGCTCGACAGCCACGGCACCATCATCGTCGCGCGCGTCGCGCGGGGGCGCCGTACAGCGAGTGTGACGGCGACGACCGCGACGCTTGTGACTGCCGTCACTGCGAGGCACGTACCGGCGCCGGAGGCGGCGAGGATGGTCCCACCGATGGCTGGTCCGAGGACGCGACTCAAGTTGAAGCGCGCGGCATTGAACGCGATGGCCTCACGCAACCGAGACGGTGGGACGAGTTCCTTGATGAACGGTTGCCAGGCGGGCCACACGATCACGTTTGCAAGACCGAGCACCAGTGAGATCCCGACAATGAGCGGGACGGACGCCCGTTCGGCAATCGTCATGATCGCGAGCACCGTCAGCGCCACGGCACTGGTCGCGAGTCCAACGGTGAGCAGGATGCGCCTGTCGAATCGATCGGCGAGTACGCCGCCGAGCATGCCGAAGAAGAAGAGCGGCGCCATCTGGGCAAAGTTGGTGAGGCCCAAGATGAACGGCGAACCGGTGAGGTCGTAGACGAGCCAGCCGATCGCGACCGCCTGCACCCAGCTGCCGAGCGCCGACAGGAAGCTCCCACCCATGAAGAGTGCGTAGTTGCGGTTGATGAGGAGCCGCGCCAGCAAACGGGCACCGGGGACGGCGGCCGAACCCTCCCACTGGCGGACCGGTGTGGACTCCGAAGCGGCCATCACCTTCCCCATGTCGTCTCCCGACGTGCCCAAGCCGTCTTCAGCGGAACTGCCGTGAGACGACCCTTGCATGGTACGTCCGCCCCCGGATGCCCAACGGGGACGCCGCAGACCAGTGGCTACGTGCCGCGCGGTTCGCGTGTGGCGCGCCACCGCTCATAGTCGGCGCGGATGCGTGGGCTGGGCGGGTAGGCCTCTGAGAGGGGCTCTCCTGCTTCGACGACCCGGCGCAGGAACCCTTCCAGATTCTCCTGCTCAGTCGCCTCATCAGCGACGCGGCGTGCCAGCGCTGCAGGTATCACGATTACGCCATCCTCGTCACCCAATATGGCATCGCCGGGGAATATCGTCACTCCGCCACACTGGATCGGGGCGTCGTATTCGTACGGTAGGAGCACGCTGGTATTTGCACCGGGGTGCACGGCACGCGTGAACACCGGCAGGCCCATCCGCTTGATGAACGGTGCGTCCCGTACGCAACCATCGGTCACTATTCCGGCGATCCCACGGATCTTCAGGCGCGTCGCCAAGATATCGCCAAGCCCCCCGGCGCCGGTGTTCCCGCCCGCGTCAATCACGACAACGTCACGAGGGCCGACCGACTCGAACAAGGTTCGCTGTGGGTTGGATGCGCCGGGAGCCCTCATGAGCGCGAGCAGGTCTTCGCGGACAGGAAGGTATCGCAGCGTTCGCGCTCGACCCACGAGTGGCATCGTGTCCTGGCCGGATAGCGGCGCGACCCCAGACATGACGGGATGGCGAATGCCGGCT
>CAILQO010000581.1 GCA_903836285.1 uncultured Chloroflexota bacterium | reverse complement strand
GCCCGGCCAAGAGCATGGCGCGACCCACGCGCCCTCGACGCCGAACCGGCCCGTTCGAGGATCGCGTTCACCACCTCCGGCATCGTCCGTACGGGCACAACCGTTGCTTCCGTCGACGCACGCAGTTCGGCCAAGGTGGTGCCGTCCAGGAAGGCGTGCCCGGCAACGTCGAGGGCGACCCGCGGGATGAAGATGAGGTCGCCGCGCCCTAGGCCCGTCTCCGCCGCCGCCGCGATCAAGTCGCGCCCACCGAGAAGGCCCGACACGGTGATCACCGGGCCAAACAGCGAGTTGGTGACCACATGCGTGCGCGCCGCAAGGTTCTTCACGCGCGACATCTCGCCGGCGATGCGTTCAAGTGTCGGCCCGATCAACGTGGCACACAGCATTGCCACCCGCACCGGGCGCGCCAGTCCACCGGCCAACGTCGTGCGCTTGAGGCGCTTCCAGTCGTCGAGCAGGGCACGAACCATGCCGATCCCGTTCTCGTACTGGACGTAGCCGTCGTACTTGATCGCCGATGGGATCGCTGCCCCAGCCATCAGGTGGATCTCGTCAGAGAGGAAGAGCCACGTGTGGCCCCGCTCCGCCTCGAACCGCTTCTGGAGTGGCTTCACCCACGCCACAAGCGCAGCCGCCTCCTCGGCCGAGAGCAGGCGCAACTCCGGTGCCGAAGCAGTCCGCCGTTCAAGGCCCTCGCGATGGATCGGGTCGAGGTCCGGCTTCGCCAGCTGCCCCTCCAGCCGTCGTCGCAGTCCGTCCTGCCGATCGAAGCGCTGCTGGGTCAGCCCGACGGGCACGATCGCGAGCGAGAGGACGTCCGGCCACCGTGCGGCGAGGTCGGACACCGTCCGTTCAAGCACCTCACCATCGTTGAACCCCGGGACCAGCACGATCTGGGTATGGACCCGGATGCCCCACGAAGCGAGGCGATCGATCTGCTCAAGGATGTCGGGCGCCGTAGGGTTGCCGAGCAAGCGCCGCCGCGCTACCAAGTCCGTCGCGTGCACCGACACGTACAGCGGCGACAGGTGCTGGTCCTTGATCTTGCGCCAATCATCATCAGACAGGTTCGTGAGGGTGACGAAGTTCGCCGCGAGGAACGAGTACCGGAAGTCGTCGTCCTTCAGGTACAGGGGCCGTCGCATCTTGGCCGGCGACTGGTCGACGAAGCAAAAGACGCACCGGTTGTTGCAGATGCGGATGCCGTCGGAGGTCGGCGACTCGAACTCGATGCCCAGCCCCTCGTCCGTATCGACGTCCACCGCCACCTGCGCCTGCCCCGGCGCGTCGCGACGTTCCCACTGCACGGCGACCGAACCCATCGCAACCCGGTAGTGGACGTCGATGACGTCGTCAACCGGCCGCCCGTCGATCGCCACGAGCCGGTCACCGGGGCAAATGCCAAGTGCCTCGGCAACGCTCCCGCGTGCAACCGCCTTCACCGTGAGCATGCACCCCAACTCTAGCAGGGGTCGTACTCGCCCCTCTCCCGTCGCAATGGGGGAGGGGTTGGGGAGGGGACTTCTCCGGGGGAGGGGCGGGGGCGGGGGCTACTCCGAAGGCTTCCTCACACCGGCACCCCCAAGAGTTGCGCGTACCCTGCAAGCTGCCGATCAAGCGAGAACTCCGCGATGGCACGCACCCGCCCGGCCGCGCCCATCGCCGCAGCCGTCGCCGGGTCCGCGATCACGTCAGCGATGGCCGTGCCGAACGCCTCTGCGTCCCACGGGTCCGCAATGCGGCCGGTCACGCCATCCACCACCAGTTCCGGGGTCGCACCGTGGCACGTCCCCACCACCGGACGCTCATGCAGCATCGCCCGAAGGGTCATCAGGTTGAACGGGTCCGGGTACACGCTCGGGATGGCACACACCGTCGCCGCGCCATGCGCCTGGCGCAACCCCTCCGGGTCAAGCCACCCGCCGTCGTGCACCACCCCCGATGGCACACCGGACTCCGCAGCGATGCGCCGCACCACGGTGAAGTACTCAGGCCGATCGCCGAGCACGACGAGTTGCGCGGGCACCCGCCGGATCACGTGGGACATGGCACGCACGAGTTGATCGCCGCCCTTCGCCCCCGAAGCACGCCCACCGAACAGCACGATCGGTCGGCCGTCGAGTTGGAGGCGACGTCGGAAGGCATCGCCATCCCCCGGGCGGGACTCACACGCGCCCCCATCCAGGCCATTGTGGACCACCGCCGTCCGGATGTCCGCGAAGCCGTTCACCCCCATCGCCATCGCCTGCGCGTGCGAGATGCAGGCCAGCGTCGTGACCGTCCGTCGCACGATCCCGTGGACGATGGCATTGCGCCCAGGGACCCGCCGAATCACCCGGCAGTGGGTGCAGGCGGCCGGCGTCGCCCGGAACGCCGCATTGCCTCGCGAACACAGGAACTTGGTCAGGCAGAACAGCAGGTAGTCGTGCGACGTCAGGACGAGCGGCACGCGGTGCTTGGAGGCCCCGCCTCGGGCGGCAAGCAGTGCCCCAAACGACAGCCGCTCGTGCACGTTGTGCGCGTGGACCGCCTCCGGCTGAAATCGACGCGCGAGAGTCCACACGCCCGCGACAGCGACCGGGTTCAGCACGCTAAGGTGCCTCCGGGCGATGCCGATCACGGGTGACGAAACCGTTGCAACGGTCACCGCTCCGGGTTGCGTCACCGGCACGGCCGATCCCGCGGACCCGGCGGTGACCACGAGAATCTCGTGCCCGTGCCGCGCGAGGCCATCCGCAACGAGCGACGCAACCTCGCCCGCTCCCCCGCGGTTTACCGGCGGGTACGTGTCCGACAGCACCAGGATCCTCACGGCCGGTCTCTTTCCCCTCTCCCGTCGCAGTGGGGAGGGGCAAGGGTCGTACTCGCCCCTCTCCCGTCGCAACGGGGGCCGTTCACGGGGCAGATCGACCACCCGACGACGGAGGGTGGACGCTTTCGTTGGGGAGGGGGGTTCTACGGACCGAACCGGACACCTCAGTCATCCTCGCGCCGGTACACCGACAGGCACCGCTTCGCCACCGCCGCCCACGTAAAGCGGTCCATCACGCGCGCATGCCCGGCCCGGCCCATCCTCCGTGCCAAATCGTCGTCATCGAGAATCCGCTCGACCGCCTCACCAACGGCCTCGGTGTCACCGGGGGGCACGCCGATGCCGGTCTCGCCGTCCACGACCAGCTCCATCATCCCGCCGATCCGTGACGCAACGACCGGCGTCCCGCACGCCATCGCCTCCAGCAACACGAGGCCGAGAATCTCGCTCTTGGGGTACGTCTTCCCGTACATGTCGACCTCGACCGACGGCGCAACGCTGACCGACGCGGTGTTGTACGCGCGCACCAAGTCATCGCCCATCAGCGGGCCGGCAAACTGCACGTTCCGCCCGATTGACACCTTGTCTAGGAACGCCCGGTACTCATCGTGGTACGACTGCCCAGCGACAACAATCCCTGTCTCGGGACGCGCACCCTCGATCAGGTGGTGAACCCCCTTATAGGGGATCAAGCGCCCAGCGTAGAGCGCACGGCGCACGCGGTTGACCCCTGCCAGCTGCCGGAACCGCGCTGGGTCAGCGCCACCGTGGATGACGGTCACCTTGTCCTGCCACGCCGTGTATCCGCGCGCGTTGAACTCGCTCACCAACAGCAGGCCGGTCGCGCGATCCACCGT
This sequence comes from uncultured Chloroflexota bacterium, assembly GCA_903836285.1. Taxonomy (GTDB): domain Bacteria; phylum Chloroflexota; class UBA11872; order UBA12225; family UBA12225; genus CAILQO01. Next base: position 520 of record CAILQO010000581.1, on the reverse strand, counting down.
GCCGAGCCGACGATTGAAGTGGCGGTCGCCCCCCGCATGGTCGGTCAGGAACACGCGTTTGCCAAACAACCGCGCAAGCAGCACGCACTGGTCCGCCAGGAACGTCTCGATCTGGTGGACGTGCACCACGTCCGCAGCGGCGATCTCGGCGATCAATCCCGGGGAGATTGGCCCGAGGCGCTTCCGTCCCACAAACCCGAGCGGACGGTAGACCGCCACGCGCAAGGCATCCTCGCGGCGCGACAACGGCTTCCCGAATGACACAAGGCGGGTCGGCGTGAGTTGCGACATCGCCCGGGCAAGCTCGTAGGCGTACCGCTCACCGCCGCCCACGACGCCATCGACGCCAAACATCAGCGGCGACACATGCACGACGCGTCGGTAGCGGCGCTTCCGGTAGACGCGTTCAGTTGCCATCTCGGTAATCCTGCCTCGTCACGGGTCGGGTAGGTAGCCCGTAGGTATCCGTAGCGCAGCGCCTCCGGAGGAGGTTGTGTTCGCCCGTCGCGACGGGGGAGGG
>CAILQO010000580.1 GCA_903836285.1 uncultured Chloroflexota bacterium | reverse complement strand
GGGATGATCCTCGACGGCGGCGGGCACTACTTGCTGTCGACCGGAGGTGAGGCCGGGGCCATTCTTGATCGCACCGTGGCGTTCTTGTCAGGCCACCAGTGATCTGGCAAGGAATAGGCGGGGCGATCCTGAACGGGATCGCGTGGGCCAGCTCCCCTCCCCCGCTGCGGCGGGAGAGGGGAGCCGGGCTCGTGATGGCGCCACGGTTGGTGCGTGCGAGGCCGACCAATCCCCGGGCGCCGATTGGGGTCAAGGGCCGCTCAGGGTCGTGGCCGGACCGCTGTCAGGGCAGGTCAACAACGACCCGGAATCCCATGTGTGCGGTGGAGCTGTCGGGCGTGTTGGAGGACCGTGCCGCCACGCGGTAGCGGTTGCAGTACGAGGCGTGGCAGAGGAAGCTGCCGCCCTTGAGGACGCGCACGGTGCCGGTCGGTGGGCCGGTTGGGTCGGTGCGCGGCGCCCCCGGTTCGGCGTGCCACGTGCCGCTCCACCAGTCGGCGCACCACTCCCACGTGTTGCCGGTCATCTGGAACAGGCCAAAACCGTTCGGCGGGTAGGTCTGCACCGGCGCGGTCCCGGCATGGCCGTCGGCGGCGGTGTCGTGGTGCGGGAACTCCCCCTGCCAGACGTTGCACCGGTGGGTGCCGCCCGGTTCGAGGTCGTCGCCCCACGGGAAGCGCGCGCCGTCGAGGCCACCCGCGGCGGCGAACTCCCACTCGGCCTCGGTGGGCAGGCGGGTGCCCGACCACCGGCAGTACGCCGCGGCGTCGTTCCACGAGACGTGCACCACCGGATGATCTGGGCGGTGGCGCCACGACGACCCCGGCCCTTCGGGGCGCGACCACGTGGCGCCGCGCACGGCCAACCACCACGGGGCCTCGCCGGAACGGCCGACGGTGCGGGTCCGGCCTTCGGTGGTCACCATTGCATGGAAGACGTACGACCACCCGATGCGATCGGCGTCGGTGACGTGGCCGGTGGCGCGCACGAACTCCCGGAACTGCGCGTTGGTGATCGCCGTGCGCGCGATGGCGAAGGGGGCCACCGTGACGGTGCGCGCGGGGCCTTCGCCATCGGGCGGGAAGCCATCGCCGCCATCGGTGCCCATGCGGAAGGCGCCGCCGGGCAGCGGCACCATGTCGTGCCGGCCCGGGGCGGCCGCCGATGCCGGGGTGGGGCGGCGCACCACGACGTCGGACGGTACCCCCGCGACGGTCCCGGAAGGTGGTGCGGAGGGCGGGCAGCACCCGGCCGCCGCGGCGGTGTGCGGAACCGTTGCCGTGGTAGCGTCCACCATCATCCGCAGATCCTTGCACGCGCCCGCCCGCCGGGACGGTCGGTGCGACGTGGGTGTGCGACCTTCGCGCGGGGCATGCCGCTCGCTGCCCCTGACCTGGAAGTGACCGCCATGCTGAGGACCATCGTCTGGCGCCCGAAGGCCAGCAAGGCCAAGATCACCATCGCCGCCCCGGCCGACAACCTTGCCGACCTGCAGCTGCTCGACGAACGCGCCCACGTCCTCGACGACCCGGCGCGTATCAGCGACTGCATGGCGGATGGCCGGGCCTGCGTGTGGGTCGACCTGACCGATCCCTCCCCCGAGGAGCTGGCACTGGTGCAGGAGGAGTTCGGCCTGCACCCGTTGGCCGTCGAGGATGCCGCCCGGCAGGCGCAGCGGCCCAAGATCGAGGAGTACGAGGGCACGTACTTCATGGTGGCGTACGCCATCGAACTCAATGCCGACATGATCAAGGTGGGCGGCCTGTTCGATGATGACGCGCAGGCGGAGCCGCCCCCGCACCGGCTGGGGTGGTTGGCCGGGACGCCGTACCACCTGCACGAGGTCGACCTTTTTATTGGAAGGAACTTCCTGGTCACCTCGCACTCGGTACCGCTCCCCGTGCTTGATCGGGTCTGGAACCGGTGGCTTGCCCAACCCGTCTCGTCGGAGGAGGGGATCGGCAGTGCCACGTACCGCGTGCTCGACTCCATGATCGACGAGTACTTCCCGGTGCTCGACGGCATCGTGGAGGAGGTGGAGGAGCTGGAGCAGCGGCTGTTCACGATGGTGCACAAGGGCGCCAAGAACGACGACCTGCGGGCACTGTTCCGGATCAAGCGTGACCTGCTGCAACTGCGCCGGGTACTCGGGCCCGCGCGCGACGCCGTCCTTGTCCTGAGCCGGGGCGACATGCAGCTGTTCGACCGAAAGGTGGGCTTCTACTTCCAGGACGTGTACGACCACATTGCGCGCCTCACCGACTCGCTCGACGTGTACCAGGACATGCTCACCAACGCCTTGGAGTCGTACCTGTCGCTCGTCTCGAACAACCTCAACGAGGTCATGAAGGCGCTCACCTCGGTGACGGTGATGTTCATGGCGCCGACGCTGATCGCCGGGATCTACGGCATGAACTTCACGTACATGCCGGAACTCGCCTGGGAGTACGGCTACCCGTTTGCCCTTTCCCTGATGCTGGGGTCGGTCGTCGGGACGTTCATCTTTTTTCGGCGACGCGAATGGATCTGATCACGCCGGCTGAGGGAACGGGGCGGCGCCAATGGAGATGATCGAGGCGGCGACACTGGGCGCCGTGCAGGGCTTGGGCGAGTTCCTGCCCATCTCCAGTTCCGGCCACCTGATCATCGTGCCGTGGCTGCTTGGCTGGAACGAGCACTCCCAAGCGTTCGACGTGGCCCTGCACATGGGCACCTTGGTTGCGCTGCTGGCGTACTTCTGGCGCGACTGGTGGCGCCTGGCGATGGCGTGGCTTCCGATTGGAGGGAGGCTGCCTGAGGCCGGGGCGTCCGACCGTCGCCTTGCCGTGGGCCTGGTCGTCGGGACCGTGCCGGCGGCGGTTGTTGGCTACCTGTTCGAGAAGGTGATCGAGGAGGCCTTGCGCGCGCCGTGGATGGTCGCGGTGTTGCTGGTGCTTGGTGGGGTGTTGCTGGCCGCCGCCGACCGGGCCGGCATCCAACGCGATGGCATCGAACGGGTCGGCGTCGGCAAGGCGCTGCTGGTGGGGATGGCGCAGGTGCTGGCGCTGGCGCCGGGGGTATCGCGGTCGGGCATCACGCTGACGGCGGCCCTCCTGTTGGGGTTGACGCGCCCGGCGGCGGCGCGGTTCAGCTTCCTGCTGTCGATGCCGATCACGGCAGGGGCGGGCATCCTCAAGTTGCGCCACTTGGTGATCGATGGCATCCCCGCCGATGAGCGGGCCGCCTTTGCGGTCGGGATTGGCCTATCGTTTGTCGTCGGGCTTGCCGTGATCGGGGGATTGCTACGGTACGTGCGGACCCGTTCGATGGGCCTGTTCGCCGCCTACCGCCTGACAATCGGCACGGTCGTGGTGGTCATGGCGGTCGTGCGTGGCTAGGGTGGCTGCCCGGGACGGCCGCAGGTGCCCGTTTTCGCGCCGGTATCCGTTCCGATTGTGTGGCGGCCGCCACTGACACGGGAGCGCATGGCCGCTACACTTCCGCAATACTATTGCCGCATACGTATGATTTACGGAATGTAATCGAACGTGTCACAATCCACCGGTGACTGCAGCGCCTCCGCGGCTGCAGGAACGGAGGGACGTGGGAGGATGAGGGCGGATGCGTCAACAGAGTGATCCGGCCGGGCAGGCGACGCCCACGACTGGCACCGCGACGGAGGGTCTTCGCGGACTCGTCGAAGATGCGCTGCTGCGGCCGCAGACGGCCGCGTACGCCACGACGATGCGCGTGGTGCTGTTCTCAATCCTCACGAGCGTCGTCGTGATGGCGGTCGAGACGGTGCACCCGTTGGTCGACGACTACGCCACGCTGTTTGGCGTCATCGATGCCATCCTGCTGACCATCTTCACGGTCGAGTACCTCGCAAACGTGTGGGTCGCGCCGGACCGGCGGGGGTACCTGCTTTCGATCTGGGGCGTGATCGACCTGCTGGCTATCGCGCCGTCGTACATCGAGTATGCGCTTGGTGGGCTGGCGGGCGCGGCGTTCCTGCGCCAGTTGCGCACCCTGCGCGTGATGCGCACGCTCCGCGTGCTCAAGTTGCTGAAACTGGCGGCCGAGCAGGCGCAGAAGTCCGCGGCGGGGGCAGCCCAACGCCGGAACACCTTCGCGGTCGACGTGCAGATTTACGCCATCTGCCTCTTCACGGTCGTGTCGATCAGCTCCTCGCTGATCCACCTTGCCGAGGGCGCGGCCCCGGGCGTTCCGGAGACGACCTCCGAGATGTTCGCGGCATTGAAGGATGCCGAGGAGGGCAAGTCCGCCGAACCCGAGTGGGCCAACGACCCGATGGTGGCCATCTACCAGGAGCGGTCAGCAAAGGGGTGGAGCACCCCCGTCTACACCTTCACCAGCGTGCCGAAGGCGTACTGGTGGTCGTTCGTGACGCTCACCACGACGGGCTACGGCGACATGTTCCCCGTCACGGGGTTCGGGCGCATCGTCGGCGGGCTCACCATGCTGGCTGGCTTGGCGCTGTTCTCGCTGCTGACCAGCGTCGTTGGGCGCGCCCTGATGACGAGCCTGTTCGGGCGCGCCGAGGACTCCGACGCCAATGCGAAGCCGGTGGTGTACCTCCTCGCGCCGCGCGTGCCCCCAGGCTTCGACGCCACACGGACCTTGCGCGACATTGAGGCCGCGCGCTCCGTGGCGATGCGGGTGCCGGCCGAGGACATCGGCATCCTGGAGCGCCCGCTGTTCGGTGGCGACTCGGCGGTCGATGACTTGGCGTCCTCGACGCAACACGTCGCCAGCGTCGTCGGGACGGTCGCGGCCGGTGCTGACACGCGCCACGGGCACGACCACGAGGAGGGCAGCGTGGGCTGGTTCCACCGGCTCGTGCACGCGTCGTTCGTGGATGTCGGGTCGAGCCTCTACGGGCCAGTGCACACCGCCCTGACGATCGCCATCTTCGGGTCGGTTGGGTTGGTCGTCCTGGACTCGGTGGCATGGTTCCACGACAGCTACCGGCCAGTGATCGAGGCGGTGGAGGTCATCCTCGTCCTCTTCTTCACCTTTGAGTTTGCGGCGAACTACTATCTGGCCGACCGCAAGCGCGACTACCTGTTCAGCGTCTGGGGCCTCATCGACCTCCTGGCGATCCTACCGACGTACGTGACGCTCATGATCATGGCGGCGCAGGTACTCGGCTTCGCCATCGACCTCAATGGTGCGATCCTCTTCAAGGTCTTGCGCATGATGCGCGTCCTGCGCATGCTGCGGACCCTGAAACTGGTGCGCACCGCCGCCGCCAACATGCAGTTGACGCTGTCTGGTTCGAAGAACTCCTCGTTCTGGAGCGATCTGCAGATCTACCTGATCGCCCTGTTCACCGTGCTGGTCATCTCGTCCACGCTTATCTGGAACGTCGAGTTCGACCCGACCGACGAGGCGTCGACGACGATGTTCGTTGATATCCCAACCTCGATGTGGTGGGGGATCGTGACGCTGTGTACCGTCGGGTACGGCGACATGTTCCCGCAGACCTTCGCGGGGAGGATCATCGGCGGGTCGACGATGATCGCGGGCCTGGCGCTGTTCGGGATCCTGACCAGCGTGATCGGGCGGGCGCTGATGGCGTCGCTGTTCGGCTCGGATGACTCGGGCGAGGCGGCTGATCCGGAGGTGGTGCACTTCGACGTGCCTGAGTTGCACGATGCGTTCACGCAGGACGACCATCTCGGGGCGCTGGTGCGCCGGGGCCTCCTGAGCGAGGCCGAGGCGGTGGAGATCGCGCGGCGCGAACCGGCGCCGTCGGTCTAGCCGCACCGGGTCTCATCGACGAAGGTCGGGGGATGGGGGGATGCGCTCCCCCCACCTCCACGGAGCATGGGCGTCCGCACGAAGATCCGCCCGGGATCGCGGGTGTCTTGCCCGCTCAAGACGGGTTGTCGTGCTTTCCAACGACCGCTGTCTTGGCCGATGGCGCAACCCTGCCAAACCGCCGGCAGTGTCTGTCGGGCAAGCCTCCCGTTCCCCGAGAGACGACACTCAGACGGCACCGCGGTACCCTTGGCGCACGATGACCCTCGCCACGCCAGATCAGGTCTCGGTGCGTCTCGATGATGCCGGCGCCCTCGCCGCCATCCCGCGCGGGTTTCCCATCCTGTACGGCGGGAACCGTGTCGCCGTCGTCCCGGATGCCATCGCCGACGCCTTTTCCGCCGGTGATCGCCTGATCGTTGACCCGGCGACCGGTGAGGTGTTGCACGTCCCCGGCGCCATCGCTGACCGCGTCGCGACCGTCGTCGGCGCCGCGCGCGAGGCCTTCGCGGCCCTCGCCGCCGTCCCGGATGCGGCGATCGATGCCTTCTACGACGCGTTTGCGGCGCGCCTCGCCGATGACGCCACGTGGGCGCACATTCAGGCCGCCAACGACGCCGACGTGGCGCGCGCGCGTGAACGGGGCCGGTCGACGACACGGCTTGTGGCGACACCAACCATGCGGGCGCGCATGATCGAGGGGCTACAGGCGTGGCGCACGATGGCTTCGAGGCGCGAGGCGGTCATCGACACCATCGACCACGGCGCGTGGCGCGTCGACCAAGTCGCGGCGGGGCTTGGCGTCGTCGGCTTCATCTTTGAGGGGCGCCCCAACGTCTTCGCCGACGCGACCGGCGTCCTCAAGTCGGGCAACGTTGCCGTCCTTCGTATCGGTAGCGATGCCCTCGGCACAGCACGTGCCATCGATGCGCACGCCCTGCGCCCGGCGTTGCGCCAAGCGGGCCTGCCCGAGGGGGCGGTCGGCCTCGTCGACGAGGCGTCGCGCGCCGCCGGATGGGCGCTATTCGCGACGCCGGGCCTGGCGTTGGCCGTTGCGCGCGGGTCCGGCCCGGCGGTGGCGCAACT
>CAILQO010000579.1 GCA_903836285.1 uncultured Chloroflexota bacterium | reverse complement strand
CCCCGTGCGCGTGGATGACGGCGTCATCTACGTCCAGGTCTAGCCGTTCTGCCTTCCGCGATGCGCATCAATGCCTTGATCCTGGCTGCCGGGTATGCCGTGCGCCTGCACCCACTGACCATCGACACGCCGAAGCCACTGCTGCCGGTCGCCGGACGCCCGCTCCTCGACTACATGCTTGACGAACTGCGATCCATCCCCGATATCGGGCGGGTCGTCGTAGTCACCAACCACCGGTTCGCTGCGCAGTTCGAGGTGTGGGCGCGCGAGACGCCCGCCGCCGGGCCGTGGCCAATCGACGTCGTCGACGATGGCACGATGTCAAACGATGATCGCCTTGGGGCGATTGGGGACCTTGCCTTGGTGCTTGACACGATGCCGGTACTCCATGACGAGCCGTTGTTCGTGCTTGCCGGCGACAACCTCGTCGACTTCCGCCTCGCCGACCTAGTCGCGGCCTTTCGCGCACTCGGTGATGGCGCATCGGCCATCGCGTTAGTGCGGTCAGACGACCTGCCCACCTTGCGCCGCTCGGGTGTCGTCACCATCGCCGGCGACGGGCGCGTTACCGGTTTCGTCGAGAAGCCAGCCGACCCGCCGTCGGATCTCGTGTGCCCGGCCTTCTACGTGTACGCCCGGCAGGCAATCGCCCGCGTGCCCGAGTACCTCGCCGCCGGGGAACCACCGGACGCGCCAGGCAACCTCGTGGCGTGGATGCACCCGCGGCTCCCGGTGTACGGGCACGTCTTCTCGGACCCACGTTACGACATCGGTACCCTCGACAACTACCGCGAGGTCTGCGCCATCTACGAGGCGCGCGCCGCCATGAGGGGGCGCCCAAGTGCCGCACGAAGTGGAGGCGAGTAGGTGGCACGTCCGAGCGTTTTGGTCATCTTCGCCGATCAGCAGCGTTGGGACACCCTCGGTGCCAACGGGCACCCCATGGACCTCACGCCAAACCTTGATGCTCTTGCGCGTCGAGGTACCCGGTTCCTCATGCCGTTCACGAACCAACCCGTCTGCGCCCCTGCGCGCGCGTCGTTGCTGACCGGACGCCACGGTACCGCCCACGGGGTGTGGCGCAACGGCATCGGCTTGGCACCGGGTACCCCGACCATCGCCACCCACCTCCGCGGGGCGGGGTACCGCACTGGGTACGTCGGCAAGTGGCACCTGGCGCCGGCCGAATCCGGTCGGGGCGCCGTCCCCGCGCCATACCGTGGTGGCTTCACCGACTTCTGGGAGGCCTCCAACGCCCTCGAGTTCACGTCGCAACCGCACGACACCGTGATGTTCGATGCAAACGACGAGGCCGTCCGAACGCCCGGGTACCGCGTCGACGCGTGCACCGACCGGGCCATCGCGATGCTTGGCCATCTTGCGGATGACGGTGACCCGTTCCTCGCGATGGTCTCGTACCTTGAGCCGCACCACCAGAACGACGTCGACGAGTACGTCGCGCCCGATGGCTACGCGGAGCGGTACGCCTCACCGTTTGTGCCACCGGACTTGCGGCCGCTGCCGGGATCGTGGGGCCAGCACCTGCCGGGCTACTACGGTGCGATCCGCAGCTTGGATGAGAACGTCGGGCGCCTGCTTGGCGCCCTTGACTCCTTTGGCCGACTCGACGACACGATCATCGTCTACGCCGCTGACCACGGGTGCCACTTCAAGACCCGGAACCGCGAGTACAAGCGGAGTTGCCACGATGCGTCGATTCGCATCCCGCTGGTGATGGCTGGGCCGGGCTTCGACCGGCGCCAGGTCGTGCCGGAACTGGTCAGCCTCGTCGACCTCGCCCCAACTCTTCTCGACGCGTGCGGCCTTGCCGCCGACGGCGCGTCCCACGGGCGGTCGTTCCTTCCGCTTGTCGCGCGCGACCGCGCCGCCTGCGAGACGTGGCCCGACGACGTCTTCGTCCAGATCAGCGAATCGGGCGTCGGGCGAGCGTTGCGGACCTCGCGTTGGACGTATGGCGTCCTCGCACCCGAGCTGCCCGGGAGCGGCGCCTCGGGTGCCGATGCCTACGTCGAGACCCATCTCTACGACAACTACGCTGATCCGCACCAGCACGTGAACCTCATTGGGCGCCAAGGCTACGACGAGGTGCGCCTTCGCTTACGCGCCCGCCTCGTGGACAGGATGGTCGCCGCCGGCGAGGCCCCGGCGCAGATCCGCGAGTGGGTCACGACCACGCCCATGTAACCGCCCGCGGCCATCAGGCGCCTGTCACGCCGTCGTCGCCGCCGGGATCGTTGCCGGGCGGCTCCGGATGAGCATCACCGTCGTCGCAAGGGCGAACATGATCCCCGCCGCCGTCCAGAATGTAGGGCGCGGTCCGGCCTCAGCCAGCATGAACCCAGCGCCGGCGGTGCCAAGGGTCATCCCGGTGTACGCGACCCACCGGTATGTGCTGTTGACCCGCCCCTGGAGGGCATCCGGGATCGCCGCCAGGCGGAACGCGACCTGCACGATCCCGATCAGCGCTTCGCTCCCCGAAGCGATGGCCATGCCGGCCATGGCGATTGCAAGGCCGGGCGCCGCCGCGATCAGCGCGAACCCGGCGGCATTTGCAAACGCGATGGCCACGAGCAGTGGCCAGGTCTGGAAGTGGCGGCGGAGTGTCGGCGCGAGTGACGCCGCCACCACGCCGCCCACGCCACTCGCCGCGAGCATCCAACCAACCTCCCGGGTGTCGGCCCCCAGCGATTGCTGCGCCAGGACGACGGCTGAGAAGGCCAGCGGCCCAAGCAGCGATCGTTGGATGAAGTTCATCGCCATCATCCCGCGCAAGTCGCCGTCACGCCAGAGGTAGCGCATCGCCTCGCCGATGTCGGTGAACACCTTGCGGACCAGCGTCACCCCCGGGGCATCGGGTGCGCGCGGGGCCTGCAACCGCGTCGCCACCGTCAGCAAGGCACCGACGGACAGCACGTACGTCGAGGTATCGAACGCGTACCCGTACGCCGCCCCCGCGGTCGTCGTCGCGCCAAGGCCGACAATGAGTGCACCTAGCGCCGGGCCAACGACCGTCGCGATTCCCTGCGACGCCTGGTTAAACGCCTGCGCTGTGGTGATCTGGTCACGAGTGACGACGCGCGGCAACGATGAGACCTGCGCCAAGTTTGCCAGCGCCGTCGCCGCGCCCTGCACGAAGCTGGCCACGTACATCTGCGGGATCGTCAGGGCGCCAAACACCCACGCGAGTGGAATCGATCCAACCGAGGCGACCCGCGCGATGTCGCATGCCACCAGCAATCGGCGACGGTCGACGCGGTCGATGATGACCCCGGTGAACAGCCCGACCACGAGAAACGGGAAGGTTTGCATTGCTGCGATCAGGCCCGCCTCAGCCGGGGACCCGGTCAGCGACAGGGCAAGCAACGGCATGGCCAGCTTGCTGACCCCACCCCCAAGGGCGCCGGCGACCTGGCTTAACCAGAGGCGGACGAAGTCACCGTTCCGCCAGATTGGCCCCCCGGGTGTGAACACGGACGCGGGTGGCGCCTCCGGAGCCCGAATGGCCGCCTCGGTGGTCGGGCGGGTGGTGGTCACTGCGTCGCGGTCGCGAGCCGCAGGCCGAAACTCATGAAGACGGCGCCAAGCACACCCTCCTGCACGCGCCGGACACGCGGGCGGCGCAGGAACGGGGCGACCAGGCCGATGGCCCAGATGTACGCCCCAAGCCACATCACGCTGACCACCGAGAGCAGGCAGGTGAGGACCAGCGCCTCGGCAAGCACGTTGCCCGCCGGGTCGAGGTACTGCGGCAGGAACGTCAGGAAGAAGACCGCCGTCTTGGGGTTGGTGACTGAACTCACGAGGCCCTGGGCCGCCGGGGAGGCCCCGAGCCGTGCCGGGCCCCAGCGTTCGAGCAAGCGCACGAACGGGGCAGGCGTCGCGGGAGGCGCGTCGTGGTCATTGCCTGTCGCGCCGGTGTTGCGTCGCATCGCTTCGCGAAATGCCAGGATGCCGAGCCAGAACAGGTAGACCGCGCCCACCACCTTGAACGCGGTGAAGGCGGTGACCGAGACCGCGATGATCGCCGCGACCCCAAACACCACCGCAAGGGCGTGGGCGAACATGCCGACGGCCGACCCGCACGCGGTGGCAAAGCCCGCGCGCGCACCGAGCAGGAGGGTGTTGCGGAGCGTCAGGGCCGTATCCGGACCGGGCGTCACGGCGATGACGATGGCAGCGACGGTGAAGCTTCCGAGCGTAGCCCAGGTGAACGGCAGGGCCATCGCGAGATCGTCGCCCATGGTCCCCCGATGGTACCGGCCATGCCTGATCGGCCCCGGCGGGCGCGAGACCGACAGCGACGGGGTTGCACAAGTTCAACTTCGCACTTATACTTCAACTGCGCCCCGAAGACGGGACGCCGCCGTCACCATGGAGGTCACGCCGATGATGTTCACCGCTGCCCGCACCACCCTTGGCAAGTTGCGCGCCCTCGAAGGCGAGCTCGCGCAGCACTACGCCGACGCCATCACCCGCCGGCGCTTTGATGCGGCGGCCGCCATCCGCGACCGCCGTCGCGCCGTGCGTCGCGCCGTGCTCCTTGCAGAGGAGTTCGGTGGCGAACTTCCCCATACGGCCGTGCAACCGGCCACGCAGGCCGCCTGACGCGCCGGCCGTGGGCGGCGGGTATCCTCGCCGCCCGCGCCGGGACTCCCCCGGTCGCCGAGGGAGGTTGGCATGCCCCGGTTCTCCGTCTGCGTCGAGATGGTCTTCCGTCCCCTGCCGTTCGTCGAACGCCTTGAGGCGGTGGCGCGGGCCGGGTACGACGCATTCGAGTTCTGGAACTGGCAGGACAAGGACCTCGAGGCGATCGAGGCAACTTCCCATCGACTCGGCCTTGCCATCGCGGCGTTCGGCGTTTCCGGCGGCACGTTGATGGAGGCCGCGAACCACGACGCCTATGTCGAGACGACCCATCGCGCCGCCGAATGGGCGCGTCGCCTCGGGTGCCCAAGTCTCATCGTGACGACCGGAAACGAGGTGCCCGGCACCCCCCGCGAAGTGCAGTTCGATGTCCTGCAGCGAGGGCTTGAGCGTGTCGCCCGCGCGGCAGCCGATGGCGGTGTCGTCGCCGTTCTGGAACCCCTAAACACCAAGGTGGACCACGCCGGGTACTTCCTTGATCACGCGGTCGATGCGTTTCGCCTCGTGCGTGAGATCAACGCTCCAGCACTTCGCGTCCTCTATGATATCTATCATATGCAGATCATGGATGGCGACTTGATTGCCACCATCGAAGCCAACCTCGACCTCATCTCGCATTTCCATGTCGCCGACGTCCCCGGGCGCCATGAACCGGGTACCGGCGAGATCAACTACGCCAACGTTTTTCGGCGCATCGATGCCGCCGGCTATGTAGGCTTCGTCGGCCTTGAGTTCCGTCCGTCTGGCGACCACGCCGCCGCCCTGGCTGCCGTCCGCACCCTCGCCGCATAGCCGCCGTGGCGGCATGCCGTCACCATGGCCGGGTTGCCGTCCTCGCGTGCACGACGTACCGTGACACCCACGCGCCCGGGCTCCGACCCGGGCACCGGAGGCACCGATGGCGGTCACGAGGCTTGAGGTCACGGCGCGCGAACCGTACTGGGGCGGCCATCCCTTCGGGGATACCGGCGCGTACGAGAAGGTGTCGGGGCGCCTGCATTTCGCCGTCGACCCCGCCCACCCCGCCAACGCGCCGGTCGCCGATCTCAGCCTTGCACCCCTGAATGCTGACGGCATGGTCAGCTTCTCGGCCGGGTTCAGGCTCCTGCAACCGGTCGACCCGGCCCGGGGCAACCGGAACCTCCTGAGTTACGTCGTCAACCGCGGTCGGCAGGTCATCCCGTTCAACCGCCCGACCCCGGAGGTTGACCCGTCGGAGACCCTTGACCCGGGCGACGGCTTCCTTATGCGACGGGGGTGGACCGTGGCATGGTGCGGGTGGCAATGGGACGTCATCGACGATCCGGTTCTCGTCGGCCTCGACGCGCCGGTTGCCATCAATCCCGACGGCACGCCTGCCTCCACGGAGATTGTCGTGCAGTTCCAGCCGTCCGAGATCCACGCGGACCAGGAGCTGTCCCACTGGCCTCAACACCCGGCACCCGGTCGGTCGCGCTTCTACCGTCACCGCCCTTACCCTACCGCCGACCTCCACGACCAGTCAGCGACAATGACCGTGCGCGACTGGCCCGGTGGCCCACGGACCGTCGTCCCCCGCGGGTCCTGGGCATTCGCCCGTGAGATCGACGGTCACGCCGTCGCCGACGCAATGTTTGTGCGCCTCGACGGGGGCTTCCTCCCCGGCCGGATCTACGAGGTGCGCTACCGCACCGACCGGTGCCCTGTCGCCGGGACCGGCTTCGTTGCGATCCGCGATGTCGCCACGTTCCTGCGGCTCGGCGGCGAGGAGGACGGCAACCCCGCCGCGGGGCGCCTTGACCATGCCTTTGCGTACGGCATTTCGCAGTGCGGTCGCTTCCTCCGCGACTACCTCCACGCCGGCATGAACATCGACGAGTTGGGCAATCGCGCCTACGACGGCATCCTGCCGCACGTGGCTGGTGCCCGTCGGGGCGAGTTCAACCACCGCGGCGCGCAACCATCCGTCCAGCACGTGTTCGGTGCCGGGCACCTGCCGCCGTTCGCGACCGACCCAGTGCCCGACTTGGCTTTCGGCTTGCTTGACAACCAGCGTCGACGCGGCGGTGTACCCAAGGTCGTGTCGACCAACTCATCATCGGAGTACTGGCGCAGCGAGGCGACCCTCACCCACACCGACTTGGCCGGACTGCGCGACGTGCCCGTCGCCCCCGAGGAACGTGTCTACCTGTTCGCCGGCACCCAACACGGCCCCGGCACGGTTCCCCTGATGACGGAGACGCCGTACGGCGCCGCCGGCACCCACGCGTTCAACGTCGTCGATTACTCGCCCTTGATGCGGTCAGCGTTGGTCCACCTTGAACGATGGGTCTGCGAGGGGGTCGAACCGCCGGCCTCAGCAGTGCCACGCCTCGGCAACGGCACGGCGGTGCCCCGGGAAACCGTCCTCGCGACCCTCGCCTGCCTCCCCGGCATGTCCCCGGCCGACGCGGCGCACCTGCCGTCATTGCCGAGGTTTGACCCGGGACCGGTGTCGGCGGACGGCGTGGTGCGCATCCCCGGCGACGGTGAGTCGTGGGGCGCGTACCCGTCCTACGTCAGTGCCGTCGATGCCGATGGAAACGAGGTGGCCGGGTGGCGCCTCCCCGACCTGAGCGTGCCGCTCGGGACGCACACCGGGTGGAACCCGCGTGCACCCCACACGGGTGCCCCCGACCAGTTGCTGGACATGATCGGGTCAACAATCCCGTTCGCCGTCGATGAGGCGTCGCGCATCGCCTCGGGCGACCCGCGTCCATCAATCCTCGCCCGCTACCCCGACCGGGCGTCGTACCTCGAACGCGTCGCGGCGGCGGCCGATAGGGCGATTGCCAACGGCCACGTCCTCGCCGAGGATCGCGACCTTCTGGTCCGCCTCGCCTCCGACCGGTGGGACGCTTTCGTGGGCCACGCCTGATCGCGTGGGGCGCCGCGACCGATTGGGGGGACCTAGTAGCCGTCTTGCAGCGTGCGCCCGGATGCCTTCTGGGTCGCGGCCAGAATCTTGCGTTCGGTCGCCAGTGCCTCGTCGGTCAGCTCGTCGATGAGGGCGCGTACCTCGGTGCCGTGCGAAGCGCTGCGCGCATCGCGGAGCGCCCCGAGGTACGCGGTCAACTGCGCGTAGACCTCCTGCAGGACCTCAGCGTCGGGCGTCGACCCGGTCGAACGTGATGTCGGCATGTGACCCCTCCACTAGCACGGCGCGAACCTGGTGAGGTGTGGTCTAGCCTTTAGACGCGTCTGCCGTGGCAAATCCCTCGACGAAGGCAACCAGCAGGCGCACCCCGTAGCCCGACGCGCCCTTCGGCCGGTACGGCCCCGCGTCGCCCTCAAGCAACTCAAGCCCGGCCATGTCAACATGCGCCCACGGGATGTCGCCGGCGAACTTCTCAAGGAACTTCCCCGCCGAGATTGCGCCGCCATTCCTGCCGCCGGCATTCTTCATGTCGGCGACGTCGCTATCAATCATCTTGCCGTACTCGTCGTCCCAGAGGGGCAACTCCCAGACGCGTTCGTTCGTGGCATCGCCCGCCGTGCGCAACCGCGCAACGACGTCGGCGTTGCCCATCACGCCGGCAACCTTTGCCCCGAGGGCAACCATGCACGCGCCAGTCAGTGTCGCGACGTCGACCATCGCGACGGGCGCGTAGCGCTTGGCCCACACCATCGCGTCCGCGAGGATCAGGCGGCCCTCAGCGTCGGTGCTGATGATCTCGATCGTCTGACCATCCATCGCACGGATGACGTCGCCGGGGCGGAAGGCGCGCCCGTCGGGCAGGTTCTCGGTGGCGGGGATCAGCCCAATTGTGCGCACCGGCGTGTCAAGCAGGCGAAGCGCCCGCATCGCGCCGAGCACCGCCGCAGCGCCGCCCATGTCACCTTTCATGTCGCCCATGCCCTGGGACGGCTTGATCGAGATCCCACCGCTATCGAAGGTGACCCCCTTGCCGCAAAGCACGACCGGCGCCGACTCGGGATCGACGCCCGCCGGGACGTGTTCGAGGATGATGAAGGCAGGCGGCTCGTGCGACCCCTGCGCGACCGCCCCAAGGGCGCCCATGGCGTGCGCCGCGATGTCGTCGCGCCCAAGTACCTCACACCGTAGGCCAGTCTCCGCGGCGACCTGGCGCGCCACTTCAGCGAGGGCGCGAGGCGACAGCACGTTCGGGGGGCGGTTCACCAGTGTGCGTGCCAAGGTCGTGCTTTCGGCGATTGCCCGCCCGCGCGCCAAACCAGCTTCGAGGGCGCCGAGCCGAGCCGCGTCGTGTTCGATCACCGTGACGTCCGCGATCTCGTTGCGGTCGGGTACCGGCTTCTTGAGTTCGGTGAACCGGTAGAGGGCCAGGATGGT
>CAILQO010000578.1 GCA_903836285.1 uncultured Chloroflexota bacterium | reverse complement strand
CTCGTGGAGGGCGACGGAGTGATCGTCACCGAGACGGTCCGATCGATCGCTGTCGCCGGCAACGTGACCGTCGAGGCCTGCCCCGACGTCACTGTCACCGACCGCACCACCGGCACAGAGCCGGCGTACCAGACGACGGAATAGGTCCCCGATACGAGGTTCAGGAACGAGAAGCTCCCGTCGTCACCAGACTGCACGGAGATCGGTGATCCGCCCTGCGGAAATAACTGGACCGATTGGGCGTCGACCGATCCGGAAACGCTCGTCAGGGTGCCCGTCACTGATCCGGTACCGGATGGCGAGCTTGGCACAGTTGTCACCGCGGACCCAGGCAGCGACGTGCTGTCCCACTGCAGGTTCACCGTGGCACGCGCCCCTTGATAACGGTTGTCCGCGATAGGGTCAATCGACAGCGCGAAGGTGACCGCCCGGGTCTCGCCAACCGCCCAGTCACGCACGACTGCGCCATCCCGAAAGTTCCATACCGGAATCGCCGCCAGTGCTGGCTCGATCCGGTCGCCGGTCGTAGTCGCTCCCGTGATGGTCAAGGGTGCCGACGAGGGCGCCAACGCAAACTGGCCCCCTAGTGTCCCGGCAGCGTTCCGGGTGAGCGGCAGACCAAGTGGAATGCCGAACGTCGAACTGGCGATCGCTTGGCCGCTGCCCCCGCACGCCATGATCGCCGCCCCGTCACTCGTCGCGGACACGATCGTCCCAGGCGTCACCGTGCCGATGACGCAGACGGCTTGGGTCTCCGTGGGGCGGTAAAACGCCGTCAGTCGCATCACGTCGGTCAGGCGCCCGCGCCCGCACGTGTCCGTGCCGTCGACGACGAGGGCGTTCGACGCATCGCAGTGCGCCGCCGCGTTATTCGTCACCGTGATGGACGGCACCGACAGGTTCACCGCCCCGGCGGCAAGGGTGCCACCGACGTTCCCGATGGTCACCGAGTTGACCAGGACCATCCCCGGCATCACACCGCCGCTCCCGGACACCTGGAAGCCCGGGTCGGTTGGCAATGGGTTTGGAGACGTGGACCCAACTGGCCCCGGCACGAATGCAAGCGTGCCGGAAGCGGCAACGACCGACATTGTCGATGTCGCAACCCCGTCAGCTGCACCGCTCGTCGTGAACAGTGCCTGGCCCGACCGCGAGTTGCTCATTCGCAGCGTGCCGACCTGGAAGGTGCTGGGCGGGCTCGTCACCTGCGCGGTGAAGAGCGCCATCGACTGGCGGCGGTCGCCAAGGCCTGCGATTCCCACAAGCAGGATCGCGAAGAGCAGCGCCTTGATCGGCCTCGACCACCCAGTCACGTTGCCACCAATCGCCTGTCGGCGGCGCCGTCACGCCGCCTTGAGGGCAGTGTAGCAACGTCCCAGACGACGTCATGGTGACCTTTTCACGGTCTCGGGGACAGCCCATGCCTTCGTCCCCGGCCTGAACCCCCGGGTCGCGCGGGCTAATACCACCCGTCCGAGAGGGTCATCGCGTCGGTCGCCCGGCCCCACCATGGCGTGAACGTCGTGTGCAACTCCACGGCTTCGCCCGTCTTCGCCGACTCGTACGCACCCATGGTCTGCTCGGAAAGATGCATCCCGACGTCGAGGCCGCAGTGCAAGGCCACTTCCCCGCGCACCGCTTGGACAAAGTGCGCGACGATTTCGCCGGTGACCTCGCCCGCCGGGACCGGCACCGTGAAGCAGTTCGGGATACCGAGATACTCCACCGGTGTCCCATCCGGTGGTGCCTGCCGGTCGGACTTGACCACCAGCGGCTGCCCGTACCGCCCAAGGAAGATCGCGCCGTGGCGTCCATGCAACACCGTGCCGTTCGTCATGTAACTGCGCGTCCAAATCGAGTGCACGATGCCCTGCTGCCCCGACTCGTACTCGAGGACGACGCTCACCTGATCGTCCACCTGCGACTCGACGCGCCCGCCATCACCCGTTAGCCGCTGCGGGATCAGTCGGTTGACGCGTGAAACCAGGCGCTTCGCCGGACCCATCAGGGCCGCCACGCGAGCAAGCGGGTAGACCATGGTGTCCAGCATCGCCCCGCCCTCGGCCGAGGCGTCGTAGTACCAATTGCTTCGCGGGGGACCACCGAACGACAGTTCGGCTTCGACCCCGGTGATCTTCCCGAGGTATGCGTCGTTGGCGTACTCCAGCGCCTTCAGGAACGCCGGGGTGTCCACGTATGGGAGCGCCATGCACGTCACCCCCGACGCCTCAACGGTTGCCTGCAACGCGAGGGCGTCGTCCCAACGCGTCGTCATCGGCTTCTCGACAAGGATGTGCTTGCCGGCGCGCGCCGCATCGGCCGCCTGCGACGCATGCAAGGCGTGCGGCGTCGCAATCACCACGGCATCGACCTCCGGGTCGTCAAGCAGGCGACGGTGATCGGTGTACCACCGCGCGCAATGGCGTTCCTCGGCCTTCGCGCGGGCACTCGCCTCGGTGCGGGCACACGTGGCCACAAAGCGGACGTCCCACCCGAGCGCGTCGAGGGCCTCGGCCTGATTGAAGAAGCGCGTGCTGATCTGGCCGCAACCGATCATCCCGAGGCGCAGTGGCCGTCGCGTCGGCGAAACCATCGTCTGTCCCTCCCGCCCGACACCGCTGCGCACCACACGACGGCCAACGGGGCTTAGGCAGTATAGGCCCGCCCCTACCCGTTCCGTGACGACCGGGATTGCCCGCCAGCCATACCGCCCGGCCAGTAATCGGCTCCGGCCCGCACGGGTTAGCCACGCATGTTGGTGGTGGGGTCGGAGGTCACGGCAGATCCTAAGCGCGGCGCACGGCGCAACCACCACTCAACGTGCGTCAGGCCGATTCCCCCGATGGCGTGCGAGGGAGCCTGAACCGCGATGACGGCGGCGCCAATGGCCCTTTCCGATGGGAAGCACGCGGGACGAGCGAGGCAAGCGTTCGACGCACCGGAGGCAACCGGAGGGCCAGCAAGGCCGCGAGGCCGATCGCCCACGCGACCGGTTCGCGCACGTCAGCCTTCACCAGCCAAGCAAAGTGCACCACCGCTGCCACGCCAGCGGCATAGGTCAGCCGATGAAGATGACGCCACGATCGCCCAAGGCGCGCCTGCCACCCGCGCGTCGAGGTCAGCGCGAGTGGAACCATCATGGCGAACGACGCCGCACCGGCAAGCACATAGCGCTTCTCTACCACGGTCTGCCAGATCAGGAGCCAATCGAGGCCGTAGTCCAGGATCGCAAACGTCGCAAGATGCAGCGAGGCGTACGCGAACGCCCACAGGCCCAACGGGCGGCGCGATGGGGTTGCCCACGCCTGCCCAGCGATGACCGCCAAGGGTGTCACGACCAGCGAGGCGACCAAGCACGTCAAAGCGGCATCCCCCGTCCGGAAGGTCACCGCCTGGATCGGGTTCGCCGTGAGGTTCCCGCGCCACGCGTCAAGCCCAAGATGGGCCAGGGGCCACGCCGCGACAACGTGGGTTGCGAACCGCGCGACATCGGCGATCGACAAGCCACGCGTAGGTCGCTCCCGCGCGGCGACACCAACCACTGCACGCCTCAGAAGTTTCGGCGCAGGTCCATCCCCTCATATAAGGAGGCGACCTGGTCGGCATACCCGTTCAAGAAGAGCGTCGGGCGCCGCTTTAGCTCGCCCAAGCGCCGTTCCGTGGCTTGCGACCATCGCGGGTGCGGCACATCCGGGTTGACGTTCGCGTAGAAGCCGTACTCGTCCGGCGCCGCCGCCATCCAGAGCGACTTCGGCATCTCCGCCACGAGATCGAGCTTCACGATCGACTTCACGGACTTGAACCCGTACTTCCACGGCGCCACCAACCGGACTGGGGCACCACTCTGTGGCGGCAATGCCTTCCCGTAGAGACCGGTCGCAATCGTCGCCAGAGGATTGCGCGCCTCGTCAAGGCGCAGGCCCTCAACGTACGGCCAGTTGTAGGGGCCGCCGTCGCGCTGGCCCGGCATCTCCGCGGGGCGCTTCACCGTCTCGAAGCGGACAAACTTCGCATCGCCCTTCGGCTCGACCGCCTCGAGGATGCGCGACAACGGGAACCCCTGCCATGGGATCACCATCGACCACCCCTCGACACACCGCAAGCGAAAGACGCGTTCCTCGGGCTTGAACATCGCCACGAGGTCTTCCGTCGAGAACGTTCGCGGCTTCTCAACAAGGCCGCCAACCGACAGCGTCCACGGCGAGGTCGTGAACTTCTCCGAGACCTTTGCCACGCGCTCCTTGTCGGTGGAGAACTCGTAGAAGTTGTTGTAGGTCACGATGGTGTCGATGGGCGTCAGGACATCCTCGGGCACGGGTGCGGGGGTCGGCCAGGTGGTCGACGGGCCTACTGTCGGCCCAGCAGGGAGCTGTGCCGAGGTGCCACCGCAGGCGGCGACAAGGGCGCCGATGCCCCCGATGGCGGCGGTACCCATGATGGCCTGGCGACGACGGTACGTCGCCAGCGGCGTGATCTCTTCGGACGTGGTTCCACGCACCATCACCCTGCCCTCACGAGGCCGACCAACGACCGGTGCCCCGTCAGGTAAGGCTACGCGCCCGCAGTCTGTCGTGACGCGACGCCACGCCCACGGGAGATTGCCGCCTCGTACACCGGGAGCAACCGTGCGAGGTACGGATCGATGCTATACCGGTCGACTACGCGGCGTCGGGCCGACTCGCCACACGCGTCGCGCCGAGCCGGGTCCCCCAATAGGGCAAGCACGGCGTCGGCGATCGACGGCGCCGTCGGTGCCACGCGCGCCCCAACCGCGTCATCAACGATCTGGTGCGTCGAGCCCACATCGGTTGCCACGATCGCCGCCCCCGAGGCCATCGCTTCCAGGAGGCTGGAGCTGCCGAGGTTCTCGTGGATCTGGCACGACACGAAGATCGCCGCACGAGCGAAGACCGGTGCCATGTCGGCCACAAAGCCGCGTTCGACGACGCCAGCAAGCCCCTCCGCGGCGATCGCCGCGTTGACCTCGGCCTCCTCCTCGCCACGCCCGTACAGGGCGATGCGGACGTCCGGTGCCTGTCGGTGCACGATCGCCATCGCCTTGATGAAGTGCAACGCCCCCTTCTCCGGATGGAGCCGCGCGGCAAACACGACCAAGCGTTCCCGTGCCGGGCCGGGACGAAAGCGCTCGACGTCGGTGAAGTTATCGATCACCGTCGCACGTGCGGCATCTTGGGGCGAGAGCGCACGAAGGTTCGCGGCCTCGTCAGCACTGCACGCCACCAGGGCCGTCGCACGTCGCGCCGCCCACCGAACGGCCATGTGCTTGACGCTTCCATAGTAATGACGGGCGTACCGCGCCTCACCGGCGAGCGTCACGACGGTTGGGGCGCGCCGCCACCTACCTCGGGCTGCGGGCACGAACCACGGCGCGTACGCGAAGAATGACGGTGACAGCACGAGGTGCGTCACGTCCGGCCGGAAGGTGCGCAACGCGTCGCGCAGGCGTGTTTGCAGGAAGGGGTATGCGACCACCCGTTCGACAAGCCCACGAAGCGTGGTCGCCGCCGCAACCGGAAAGGCCGGGCCAAGCGGAACGACCGACACTGGCGCGGCGTATCCCCGTAGAAACGGGTCGCCCTCCACGACCGACGCGAACTCGTCGCTCGTAAGGAGGCAGATGTCGTGCACGTGCGACAGGGCACGCGCCAACGCAAGGGTCTGGTGCTCCGCCCCGGACGCATGGCGCGCGATCATCAGGATCGCGACCCGTCGACGGCGGGTAGCCGGAGATGCTGCGGGCCCACCAGAGTCGGGGTCGGGGCGCGTCGGCATCGACGTTCCAACGCGGGCGCCAGACGAAGCGGTGGCACCCGTGCGCCGCACGACGGCGGTCCTCGCCAAAGCGGCCGGACAGCGGACCGCCGGAGCCATCGATGGCTTCGGGGTCCGCTGTCGGGAAAGGGTCTTGGCGGGCGATTGCCCCGCTGCCGCGCTACTTGAGGAGCTGGAGCGCCATCTGGGGCGACTGGTTCGCTTGGGCGAGGACGGCCATCGTGGCCTGCTGCAGGATCTGGGTGCGGGTCATCTCGGCAACGGCAGCGGCGACATCAGCGTCTCGAATGCGGCTGTTCGCGGCCCCGGTGTTCTCGGATGCAACCCCGAGGCTGTTGATCGTTGACTGGAGGCGGTTCTGGTAAGCACCCAGAAGGCCACGTTGCGTGGAGACCGTCTCGATGGCTGCGTCGAAGGCAGTGATCGCGTTGTTCGACACGCTCTGCGCGGAGACGGACGCCGTATCGACCCCGAGACCGGACGCGTATGACGACACAAAGCTGACCACCATCTCGTTCTGGCCGGCAGTCAAGGACGTGTCGTTGTTCGGCCCAACATGCAGGCGGACGGCGGCACCACCCAGGAGCGCAATCTTGTTGTAGGTGGTCGAAACGGCGATGCGATCAACCTCGGAGAGAAGCTGGTTGACCTCGGCTTGGATGTGAACACGATCGCTGTTGGTGAGGGTGTCGTTGGCCGACTGGATTGAGAGTTCGCGCATGCGGGCGAGGATGTTGTGCGTCTCGCTCAGGGCGCCTTCAGCGGTCTGGACGAGGCTGATGCCGTCCTGCGCGTTCCGTTGCGCTTGGTTCAGGCCACGCACCTGGTTCTTCAACTTCTCGCTGACCGCGAGTCCGGCGGCGTCGTCGGCGGCCTTGTTGATCCGCAAGCCACTGGACAGCTGCTCGATTGCGCGGAAGAAGCTGTTCTGCGTACCGGTGAGGTTGCGTTGGGCGGAGACGGACTCGAAGTTGTAGTTGATCCGGAGTGCCATCGTTGCGGTCCTTCGCTGGCGGTCGTGGCCGGCGCCATCCTTGGCACCGGGTCCTCCACCGCCCCCTGACCTTCTGGCCGTCCAGGGTGGTGGCGGTGGTGTGCCCTGATATTCGTCAGGCTCGACGGAACCTTGAGACGCATGACGGCCGGTTCCACGCCTGCGGCAGCCGTGGCGGCATTCGGTCAACCGATTCCAGATGCACCACCTCGTTCCCGAAGGGGCGTGGTGCCGCAGGTGCGGCGGGAGGTCACCCTCACGTCGATGGCTACCACCCCCGTTGCGACCTGCGCGCGCAGGTCCAAGGCCTGATTTTCAGCACCAACGCAAGCGCCCCTCCGGAGGGGAAAACCCATCCGGAGGGGCGCGGTGTGCGCGACGGCACAGCGAGGGCTGAGCCAAGGCCCCCGCAACGGCGAGGTTACTTGAGCAGCTGGAGGGCCATCTGCGGGGCTTGATTGGCCTGCGCGAGGACCGCCATCGTCGACTGCTGCAGGATTTGGGCGCGCACCATCTCAGACACCGCCGACGCGATGTCCGCGTCGCGGATGCGGCTGTTCGCTGCACCGGTGTTCTCGGCGGCGACGCCCAAGCTGTTGATCGTGCTCTCGAGACGGTTCTGCATCGCGCCGATCGCGCCGCGACGAGAACTGATGTCTTCGATGGCGGTGTCGAGCACGCTGATCGCCGCGTTCGACCCAGACT
>CAILQO010000577.1 GCA_903836285.1 uncultured Chloroflexota bacterium | reverse complement strand
GCTGGGTCTTGCGCAAGTCCCAACCGGTCGGTCCGCTCATGGCTTTGTCGTACGCCGCTTTGGCTTGATCGCGTCGGATGCGGGCCTGCTCAATGTTTGACTGCGCTGCGATCACACCGCTTTCTGACTGCGCGAGTACTGAGTCGGACACCACGAGCGGGCCAAACTGCTCGCGGCCCTTTTTGGCCGCGTTGTACGCCTTTTCAGCAACACGAAGGGTCTCGCCGGACGCGTCATATGCCTTGTCCGCCGACTCCCACGCAAGGCGTGCGGTCTCGAGATCCTCGGCGCGTACCGGGGCCTCGGTGAGGTTCGCGAGGGTTGCCTTGGCGACGTCAAGGTTCACCTGCGCCGTGCGCACCTGCTCGGGTCGGGCGGGATCAAGGGCTTGGCCGAGGGAGACTTGGGCGGCCTCGAGCTGTGCCTCAACGACCCGCTGCTCGTCCTCGCGCTTCGTGGCCTGCTCAAGGCGGATGCGCGCGGTCTCGACTTGGCTATCAAGGAGAGCCAAGTCCTCGGCACGCGGGTTGCGGAGCTGCTCGAGGCGTACCTTGGCGGCGTTGGCATTCGACCGTGCCGCGACGGCTTGGGACTTCGCGGCCTGCGCCGACTTCGCGGATGCTTCGGCGACGGCTGCTGACGCAGACGCGGACGCCTTGGCTGCCTCTATCTGCGCGTCGAAGGTCTTGATCGACTGCTCGGCAACGGCTGCCTGTGAAGCGACGGCGTCGGCCTGCTTCTCGGCGGCGGTGCGCTGGGCAGCGGCCACTGCGACATCATCAGCGCGCGGTCCACGCTCCAAGGTGCCAAGGCGCACCTGCGCGGTTGTCAAGCCTGCCTCGGCTTGGGCGACCTGAGCCTCGATGGTGCCCCGCTCAAGCTCCGCGATCACTTGGCCTGCCTTGACCTTTTGGCCGATTTCGGCGTCGAGCTTGGTGACTCGCCCCGAAACCTTGGCGCTGATCGCTACCTGATCAACCGCTTCAACGGCACCACTCGACGTGACGTTGGAGCGCACCGTCTCTTTCTTTGCCTCGACGACGGCGACGTTGAGCGGCGGGGCAACTGGCGCCGCCTTCGCGGTGTTCACGGCTTCTGGTGAGCCGCCGCATGCAGTCAGTGCGAGGCCGACGCCGCCAACGGCGACGGCAAGGACGGCCATGCGGGCGACACCGGCCGCGATTTGCTTGCCTGCACCTGCAGGCTTGGTAACGGCCATGCCGTCCTCCTCAGTTGTGTCCGGCTCGGTCCCGGACGAGCTACCGGCATCGGTGCCGGAAGGCTTGCGTTCGCGTCGGAACCCGCGAAGGATCCAAGCTTGTAGGTCGTCAATCACGGTGTACATCGCCGGAACGAAGAGCAGGGCCAGGATGGTCGACGTAATCATCCCCCCGAAGATGACCCACCCGATTGGGGCCTGAACCTCTGAGCCTGCCTCAAGCTTGAGCATGAGCGGGATCTGGGCGAAGATCAGCGCAGCGGAGGTCATCAAGATCGGCCGAAGGCGTAGCGGACCTGCCTCCATGAGGGCATCGAAGCGGCTCATGCCTTGCTCGCGACGCAACTGGTTGGTGAAGTCGATTACCAGGATCGAGTTTTTTCCGACAAGCCCGACGAGGGCGATGATGCCGATGAGTGAGAAGGTGTTTAGCGTTTCACGCCCGATCGCAAGGCCGGACATCGCGCCGAAGAGCGCAAGGGGCAGCGCAAGCAGGACCACAAGCGGGTAAAGGAGGCTCTCGTACAGGGCGACCAGAAGGATGTACACGAGGCCGATCGAGAGGAGGAGGGCTCCGCCGAACTCACGGAACGTGCTTGCCTGACTCTCGGATTGCCCACCGATCTTGATCCGGTAGCCGGCCGGCAACTCGACGCCCGCGATTATCTCATTCACTTGCTTAGTCGCGTCGCTCAGGATGATCCCGGGCCGGGTATTCGCGCCGATGGTTAGCGCACGCTGACGGTCAGTGCGCTGGATTTGGCTCGGGCCGTCACGCTGGCCGATGGTGGCCACCTGACCGAGGAACACCTGTCCGCCCTTGGCTTGGCTTACGAGTGGTACCTGCGTGAGCTGGTTGATGTCCTTGCGGATTTCGTCACTGAGCTGAACGCGCACGTCAATCCCGCTGGCGGTCCCGGAAGACTGGTCGCGGCGCAAGGTCGTGGCAACGGTGCCGGAGTACGCCGTCCGAAGTGTCTGTGCGACTGCACCGGCGGAGAGACCAAGGTCGGCGGCGC
>CAILQO010000576.1 GCA_903836285.1 uncultured Chloroflexota bacterium | reverse complement strand
CGTGGCCGTGCTGGTCGGCGTCGCCGTGGCCGTGCTGGTCGGCGTCGCCGTGGCCGTGGGGCTGGCAGTGCTTGTCGGGGTCGGCGTCACCTCCATCAGAAGGACGAGCGACCCGGACCGCGCCGCTTCGACGGTGCTGCCAAAGCCGCTGACGACTTGCCCACTCGATCCGATGAGGTCAAACGCCAGCGCGGTGGCGTTCGTGTACGAGTACACCGCTGCAAGTGTTGACGTCCGGAACGACCCGATATCGAGCAGCCAGTACCCCTCGTCATCGACCGAAACGAGGGCGGAGATGACCGACGATGTACCGTTGGCGCCGGTCGCCGTCGCGTAGACAATCGCCTCGACGACCGACTGCCCGGGCACGGTCAGGGTGCCGTAGACCTGCTCAGGCGCCGGCGGGCTGGTGAAGGTCGCACCGAGGGTCACCAAGGTGACGTCGGAAGAGTCTGAGCCAGAGACGGCCTGCACGCAGTACGCGGGATAACTGCCCGGCACCAGTCCGGCCAGCTGCACGTAGTGGAGCGTGCTTGCCGTTGAGGCGCCACGCTTGTCGACCGCCGTCGATGCCAGCGTCACGCCAGAGCACGACCCGCCGACCGCCGGCCCGTACTTGACGGATCCCGTGACGGCGGTGGTTGTCGTCCACGAGACGACCATGGCGGTGTCACGGACGTCCGTGACCTTGATCGTGAACGCCGAAGCCCCGGCAACGGCCGGTAACACCAGTGCCGGCAGTGCCACGGCAAGCAGCACCACGGCCCAAATGGCAGCGGCACGCCCGGTCAGGGACCGCAGGATCCTCAAACGGGTATCGGGCTGCCGGGCACGCATCCGCCTCAGGGTACATCGCCCGCGACCTCGCGCCTATCAGTCGGCTGGATACCCACCCGCTGCACATAGCACTACCTCACGTGCTAAATCGCGGGTCACGTTCAAACAGGACGGTGCGCCATCCGCGCCTAGATGCCTTGCACACCCAAGTCCGAGAGGTACCCAGCGAACCACGTGAGGCCGCCCGTCATGACCACGACTCCCATCGCCGCCATGAGCGCCCCGCTCGCCAGTTCCACGGCGCGGGCCTGCTGGTTCACGCGCCGCATCACCAGCGTCGCGGACTCAAGTGCATAGCCCGCCAGAAGGAACGGCACACCTAACCCGAGCGAGTACGCGGCCAGTAGGAGCGCGCCCTTACCGACGGTGCCCTCGGTGCCGGCGTAGAGGAGGATCGTCCCCAGGATCGGGCCGATGCACGGCGTCCAACCCGCGGCGAACGCCGCGCCGACGAGGAACGATGGCGCGACACCAACCTTGCCGGCTGGGTTGAAGCGCACCCGAACGTCCCGCATCAGCGCGGGGATGCGCAAGATCCCGGCGCCGTGAAGCCCTAGGACCACAAGGGCTCCGCCCGCGACGATCCTGAACGCAAGGCTCCGGACCACGTCCTGAAACGCAAAACCAACCAGCCCGACCGACGCGCCCAAGCCCACAAAGACGGCGCCAAACCCGATCACGAAGGTCATGGCGTGCAGCATGGTGCGCGCCGGCGACGCACGACCTCCCGAGACCGTCGCGCCGGCCAGCATGCCGACGTATGCCGGGACGAGCGGCAGGACGCACGGCGACACAAACGAGAGGACACCTGCGCCGAACGCCACCACCAGCGAGAGATCACTGGACATCCTGATCGAAGCGTACCGCCT
>CAILQO010000575.1 GCA_903836285.1 uncultured Chloroflexota bacterium | reverse complement strand
CGGACAGGTCATACGAGACTCGGATTTCCGCGCCGACGTCACGGAGCAGGTCGAGCGCGCGGACCTCGGTACTGCCCGTGTATGTCGTAGTCAAGATCCTGATCGGCCGTCCGGCGCTAGCCACTGCCCTGAGGGCAGACTCGAAGGGTTGGACCCCCGACCACCGGATGAACGCCATGACGATATCTACGCGGTCGGAGGACGCGAGTTCGGACGCGATTTGTCGTCCGACGACTGGTTCGCCCGGCGAGTTTGTGAGGAGGGTCGTGTCCAGGAGCGGGATGATGGGGTGCGGGATCTGCTCTGATGCACCGCTTGGCCGAATCGGAGCAACCTCTCTGAGCAATCGCGGTGGTTCGACCGGGCCGTCACCGGTCGCTGCCTCGTCCGATCCCACCCCTGGGGACCCATGGGCGGTCGCATACCGATCGACGAGATCAACAACCTCCCGCACGAGGCGTGTGCCGAGTGCGGCCCGCCCTTCGGCATCAAAGTCGGAGATTGCCCGTCGCACCACGGACTCGACGTGCGACGCCAGTCGTTCTGGGGCGTCTGCGTCAGTCAATGCGTGTGCGGTGATCTTGACAGGCAACGCGCGTTCGCGAGCGAGTTGGGTCGCCAATCGGTCCGTGATGATCGATTCGTGCAGGCCAGGAGGTATACCGGTCATGGGTGCCAGGATACGTCCCGACGCACCGGATCTACATGGCCTACTCTCGCGCGAATCAGCCGTGCGAGATTGCCCCACCGTCGAAGCACGCAAGTTCGGCCTCATCCGGCGCTTGCGGGGTGAAAACGCGCCACCACTCCTCTAGTTCGGCGCGAGCGATTGGGACGGCACCCCACGGTAGGGCTGCGTTCCGAAGTTCGAGGCGGCGCCACAGTTCATCGATCGGCATAATCAGGGCGTGCAATTCCACGCGAGCTCCGACCGATCTCGCCTCAACCCGCTTCAGGTCACGTTCGGCGCGCCCCCAGAACCCGTATTCAAGGATCACATCGACCCCTATCGAAAGCAATCGGAGGGCGTGGCGGGTCAAGGTCTTTTCGAGCCGGTCGCGCATCGCCTCGTCTCGAGCATTGAGGCCAAGTGACACCAGCCACTCGTCCGGGCAGAGGCGAACAGAGTGCCGTTCGATCTCGAGGCGACGTGCCAGCGTCGTCTTGCCTGCGCCAGGCAGTCCGCAGATGAGGATCAGCGCCGCCACGGTCGCGCACCCTGGGGCGAACTCGCGTCGCGTGTCGCTTCGGTCATGACGCGCTGCCGGTCGAAGGTGATGGCTGGCCGAGTGCTAGCATTTTTGCGTGACTGTCCCACCAGTTCCCAGTGTGGAAGCATCCGGCGCTACGTCCGGTGCTGGTCCAGAAGCGCCCGATGAGAAGCATATGGTGCGCACGTTCGGTTCGGAGATGATCCGGGCGTTCTGCGACGACACTGGCCTGCGCTACGCCACTGACTCAGATGGCGACGTGGTTATTTCGTTTGGGTACGGTCAAGCACGTGACTGCGCCCTGCGGGTGTACGCCTACGCTTCCGGGCGAAGCAACTCCATCCTCTGCGTCCGGGTGGTGTCGGACAAGCGGTATCGCCCGGAGCACGAACCTGCGTTGCTCGAGGTAATCAATCGCTTTCATTGCGACCGAAGATGGCCGAAGGTGTACTCCCGATCGGCCGATAACACCGTAAACCTTGTCTGTGAGTCGCAACTCGACTTGGCGATGGGAGCCCACCAAGCGTTCGTAAACGACTTCATCGACACCGCAATCTCGTCCGCCAACTCGTTCTGGCGATTCATGCGACAAGAATCGATCCCCGGCGTGCAGGATGAATGGCGGACTGACGTGTCGGCCTCACGTGCAGGTCCGGGCGCAACGGTCGACGAGGAGCCGAGCGAATGAGCATCAGCGATTCGCCGGCGCACGCCGGTACCGATGTGCCAAGCACCCCCGTCCGTGTCTCGCCCCTTGTGGTGCAGGCCCTCACGCGGGAAATGGTGCGCGCGTACCTTCAGGCTGAGGCGTACCCCTTCTGGACCGACCAGGCCGGTGATTATCTGGTGGAACTCCCGTACAACGACCGCGTGGGCGGTGCCCTCACGATGGCTGTCCGCCTCGAGGGCTCTGCCGAAGACATCCTGTCCGTATCGGTCGAGTGCGACCGTCGATTCATCCCGGAGCGACGAGGGGACCTACTGGGTCTAATCAACGACTACCACCGCGAGTACCGATGGCCGAAGGTGAGCCTCTGGAACGACGATGGCGCCCTCCGGATTGACTGCGACACCCAGGTCGACCTGTCGTCTGGCGTCCACGGTCGGCTCCTGCATGAGCTGATCGACTCGGCGTTTGCCGACAGCGATTCTTTCTGGCGGTGGTTGATGCGCCGCATCCGCGGTGGTACCGCACCAATGTCGATTGACGACGAGGAGGATGAGGTCGATGACGAGTCAGTCGACCCGAGCGTCGCGACTATGGATGCACTCGCGCCAGAGAAGGAGGTCTCGTCAACGCTAGTCCCGCCGTCCGGTGGGTGAGTATCCGAGCTTAGCTGGCTGCAACGGCATGCCGACGTCGGCGTTCCACCAGCGATCGCTTCATCTCGCGAAGGCGTTGTCCATGCAGTGGGTAGGCGAGGAGAGCCGCGAACGCGGTTGCGCAACCGAGGCTTGGCAGCAGCGCCATGAACACCCGGAAGCCGTCGGCCACCGAGTCCGGCTGCGTCGTGAGCGACGAGTCGTAGCCGTAGGCGCTTGTGATTGCGCCGAAGGCGACCGACACGATGGCAGTGCTGAGGGTGATGACCATGCCGTTCATGCCGGTGTACATCGCCTCACGCCGCATCCCGGTGCGCACCTCGTCCTCATCAATCACGTCAGCGATGAGCATGTTGTCCATTAGGAAGATGCCGGCAAAGCCAATCCCGATGCCCACGGCTGCCATCAGGGTGGTCGTCAAGTCGGTGACGAACCACAGGGGCACCATGCTGACCGCGACGACCCCGTAGGCCACCAATCCGGTCGTGCGCGGCTCGAACCGGTTGGCGACGACCTGCCGCCACGGGTAGAGCATGATGGCCGACACGATGAACGCCGTTGCCAGGATCAGGCCGGTGGACGCTCCATCGATCTTCAGCGTGTACTTGACAAAGAACAGCATGCCAGTTGCCATGCTGTTCGTCGTGACGAAACGCAACGTTTGTGCACCCGTCAGGATCAGGAACGAACGGTTCCCGACCATCGCCCTGACCGCTTGAGTGAATGGCATCTGGGGCTCCCCACCGGCCCCGTCCTCGACCATCCCCGCCTGCCCGGCTAGGATTGCCGCAAGGCTGACGAGCGCGAATGCGATGCCCATCTCGCCGTATCCAACCCTGTCGGCGATGACTGGCGGCAGCGCCACCCCGAGCAACAGGGCGACGGTGAGGAAGATCATCATCTTGGCGGCAACGTCGGTGCGTTCCCGGTAGTTCGCGAACATCTCAGGGAGCAGCGCGTAGTACGCATTCCCGACGGCGCTATTGAAGCCGTCGTACACGACCATCGAGACGACGAAGTACGCCACAAGGGCGACCGGCTCTTCCGCATCGTCGAACGGGGCGAGCCACAGGGCGGCGAAGGCCGTTAGGCTGAATATTGACCCGTAACGAAGCCACGGGATACGCCTTCCGAGCCGAAAGCGCTTGCGGTCCT
>CAILQO010000574.1 GCA_903836285.1 uncultured Chloroflexota bacterium | reverse complement strand
GGCAAGCAGGTGCCCGAGGCGCGCCCACTCCGTCAGGCCGTGGCTGAAGATGTCGTACTGGATCACCTGCACGATCCCTTCCTGTGCCCAGTCCAGGAGCGGTGGCGCGGCGAGCCCCTCGCCATCGGCGATGAGGCAGGGCAGCCCCTCGCGATCGAGCCACGCGCGGAGGTCGCGGTAGAGGACTGGGTCCTCGTGGAACGCCTCCTCAAGCCAGAAGAGGTTGCAGTCACCCGTCGCGCCAAGGACGTGCTTCGCCTGGTTGAGCGTGTAGCCGTTGTTGGCGTCGATCATGAGCGGGTAACCCGGCCCAATCGTGGCGCGCACTGCCCGAATCGCGGCGATGTCACGGGCGATGCCGGTATCGGTGGCCATGTGGCGGGCCCCACGCCCAACCTTCATCTTGAACGCGCGATGCCCGCGGTCCCACCCCTGTCGCGCCTCATCGGCGATGAGCGCCGCACCCGCCTCATGGCTGTCCAGATGGAGGTCGTCAAAGTACAGGCTCGTGTCGTAGCAGCGCACAACCGGCGCTTCGTGCGGTTCGGCTACCCCGGCAAACCGCGCCACGAGCCGCCACGTTGGCGTTTCGGTCGCGTGTCCGAGGGTGTCCCACAGCGCAAACTCGGCGGCGCGCCACTCGGGGCGGACCCCGCCCGTGATGCCTGCCCCCGCGGGTGCGAATACGTCGTCGAGGGGTGTGCCGACGAGGTGGGCGAGGTCGTCCGGGGTGGCGCGTGTCCGTCCGAACCCGGTCGTGCCGTCGTCGAGCGTCAGGCGCACGACCGGGACCTGAACCTTCGCGCCGTGTGGGCCAAGCCGCGCGTTCGCACCGGCCGGACGTGGGCGTATGCCCACCAGCGTTGCGCCGTCGATGCGCACGATCCGCCGCCCAGTGTCCATCGTTGCCCCCTGCGGCACCATATCCGCGAGTCGGCAATCGTTGCGGAGGCGGGGCCACAGACGCCGGCGCCGACTGGTAGAACGGCCGCACTGGGGACTGAACAGGCTGTCTCAAGCACGTGAGGCGGGCACGGCTGCCCGCGGACCAAGTGGGGGCGCCGCGAGGTCCGTGGCGCATGCCGTGGAGCTGCCGGTGCTACCCCGCAGAGGCCGCGAGATAGGCGTCCACGACCTCGGCGGCGGTTCCGGCGGCGCGCATCGTCCCGCGGTCAATCCACACCGCCGCCTCGCAGAGCGACCGGACCGCCAAAGCGTCGTGCGACACGATCACCACCGTCGACCCGCTCGCCAGCATCGCGCGCATCCGCGTCTCGCACTTGCGTTGGAAGGCGACGTCGCCCACGCCAAGCACCTCATCAATAAGGAGGATGTCCGCCTGCACCGCCGTCGACAGCGCAAACCCCAGCCGCGCCATCATCCCCGCGGAGTAGTACTTGATCGGGACGTCGATGAACTGCTCCAGCTCCGCGAAGGCCACGATTGCATCGAACTCGCGCCGGATCGTTGCGTCGGGAATCCCGAGCAGCGCCGCGCTCAGAAAGACGTTCGTGCGCCCGGTGAACTCGGGATGAAAGCCCGCGCCGAGTTGCAGCAGCGTCGAGAGCGACCCGCGCACGATCAGCGTCCCGGTCGTCGGGGCCATCGTGCCCGCCAGGATCTTCAGCAGCGTGCTCTTGCCAGACCCGTTCCGCCCGATCACTCCCACCGCTTGGCCGCGCGGCACCGAAAAGGTGACGTCGCGGAACGCCCAGAACGGCTCGCCCGTCACGCCACCACGGAAGATCGCCAGCAGCTCCTGAGAGAGCGACGTGGGGCGTTCATGGCGCAGCATGAATCGCTTGCCGAGGCCGCGCACGGTGATCGCCGCCCACGGCTCCGGGTCGCCCCCCGGGAGGTCGATGAGTGCGCGGACGCTCACAAGACCTCCGTGAAGGTGGCCTGCAGGCGCCGGAATGCGACGATGCCTGCCACCAGCAGCACAACTGCGACAAGCGTCCCCGGTAGCACCTCCGCCAGCGGAGGCACCGTGCCGGCAAACATCCCCGCGCGCGTGCCATGAATCGCCGTGGCGATCGGGTTCAGCAGGAGCCACATGCGCCACCGTTCCGGGACTGACGCAACGTCGTACACGACCGGTGTCAAGAAGAACCCGAGCGTGAAGACGAGGTTCACCAGCTGCGACACGTCTCGGTACCGCACGTTCAGGGCGGCCACGAGGAGGCTGACCCCCACCGTCGCCGCCGTGCCGACGATGAGCATCGGGGCGACCAACCACGCCGTGGGGGCCACGCCTGGCCCGAACCAGAGGGCAAGCGCCACCAGCACCACGCCCGAGATGGCGAGGTCGAGCGTGCGTGCGAGGACGGCGGCCAGCGGCAGCACTTCAACGGGGATGCGGTTCTTTTCGAGCAGGTGGACCTGTGAGACCACACTCCCCATCGCGCCCGTCACCGCCGTGCTGAAGAAGTTCCACCACGCGACCCCGCTGAAGTAGAGCACGACAAATGGCAGGCCCTCGCTGCCGACACGGAGGAGGCGGGTGAAGACCAGTGCATAGACCGCCGTTTGGAGGATCGGGTTGAGGATGGCCCAGTAGATGCCCAGGAACGACTGGCGGTAGCGCGCCCGGATGTCGCGCCCGGCGAGGGCGTAGAGAAGCCCCCTGCGCTCGAGCAGTGATGCCCCATGCGTGAAGATGACGACCGGCGCGGTCTCGCTCAACGGGCATCCTCCACTCGCAGTGGAGTCTACCGGCCGCCATTGCTGCTCCCGATCACCACTCCATCGACGAGCCTGGACAAACATGGCTATGCATGACGTCAACCGAGGCGCCATGGCGGCAGCGGGCCGTACCCTTCCCGGAATGGTGGCGGCGTAGCGATGGGGGCACTGCAACTCTCGGAGCGGCGCCTCCTTTTGATGATCGGCGACCTTGTTGCCGGTACCGGTGCGATGCTCGCCGCCACGTGGTTTCGTGACCAGTGGAACGAGGGCGGGAACGCGCCTGTCGCCGTCTGGGCGCTGGTCCTCATCGCCATCCAGGTGGTCGTGGCCCGCGCGACCGACGCGCACGACCTTGGGCGCGCCAGCAACGCCTTCTCGGGGACGTACGACGCTGCCCGTGCGTGGCTGGTCGCCATCCTCATTTATTTGGCCGTGCCGTACTGGTCGGCGCCGTTGCTCAGTTCACGCTTTTCGGTGGTGCAGGTTGTCGCGCTTGGCCTGGTGGCAACCATCGCGTGGCGCGTCGCCTACGCCACCCTCGCCCGGCAGCCGCGCCAGGTCATGCGCTACGCCATCCTGGGCGGCGGGCCAGCCGCCGAGGCCATCGCCGGGGCCATCGCCGCGAATCTCGGGCCGGGCCATCAGGTGCTTGGATACGTCACGGTCGACCCATCGCCGGAGCATGCTGCGCTACCCGTGAGTGCCGGGACGACCGACACGCTCCACCGTATCGGTGGCGTCGAAGCGCTCCCCGAGCTGATCGCGTCCGGCGACCTCGCCACCCTCGTGGTCGTCGCTGGTGGGGCGTTGGCCCCCGATTTGCAGCGCCACGTGATCGCGGCGTATGAGGCGGGCATCCGGGTGGTGCCGATGCCGGTGCTCTACGAAGGGGTGACCGGCCGCGTGCCGGTGTCGCACGCCGCCGACTTCTGGGCGACAACCCTACCCGGGGCTGGGCGCGACTGGGACTATCGCCTCGCGGCGCGGGTACGGGACATCGTGATCGCCATCGTCGGCCTGGCGGTCACGGCGATTGTCGTGCCGTTCGTGGCGGTGGCGATGCGCCTGCACGGCCCCGGGCCACTCTTTTATAGGCAGGTTCGCCTTGGGCGGAACGGGCGCCCCTTCACCATCTGGAAGTTCCGGTCGATGGTCCCCGATGCCGAGGCGAACGGCGGCGCGCAGTGGGCCCGCCCCGGCGACGCGCGCGTGCCGACCGTCGGGAGGCTCCTGAGGGCGTCGCGCCTCGACGAGTTCCCGCAGTTCTGGAACGTCTTGCGCGGCGAGATGAGTGTGGTCGGCCCACGCCCGGAGCGCCCAGAGCTCGTCGATCGCCTCGAAGCGGCGGTGCCGTTCTACCGCGTGCGCCTGGCGGTGCTGCCGGGCCTCACCGGGTGGGCACAGGTCCGCGCGCCGTACGCGGCGTCAGAGGCAGAGACACTTGTCAAGTTCGAGTACGACTTGTACTACTTGCGCCACCAGTCGCTGTATCTTGACCTGCTCATCATAGTCAAGACCCTCGGAAAGGAAGTATCCAGCCTGAAGGCGGCATTTCGTTTCTATATCTGTTTCAGAAGGTAAAAGTGCCGGCAAATTATTGACGACTTTCATTATCCTGCTTGACTCATCCTTTGAAAGCAGTGTGAAAG